>NZ_JBDYCV010000109.1:0-11680 GCF_040495915.1 Shigella sp. FJ200513
CACGGGAATATCTGCGGCAGCGGGCTTGTAATGGGTTAAGTGATAACAGATGTCTGGAAATATAGGGGCAAATCCACTGAAACTGGCAGGCTCCGCTAAAATTACTACGCTTAAGAGATAAAATCTCTTTTTAAACAATGAGTAATTTTCTTATAGGGAGTACATATGGGTTTCTGGAGAATCGTCATCACCATCATTCTGCCGCCGATCGGCGTGCTGCTCGGTAAAGGGTTCGGTTGGGCGTTCATTATTAATATTCTGCTGACACTGCTTGGGTATATCCCCGGTTTGATTCACGCGTTCTGGGTGCAAACCCGCGATTAAACCTGTGCTCACCCCCGCGGCGTTAACGCGCCGCGTTCCTCTGCTACACTTTCTGAGTGTTTCCGTTAACGAATGAGGTAGCTATGGGTCTGTTCAATTTTGTTAAAGATGCCGGAGAAAAACTCTGGGATGCGGTTACAGGTCAGCACGATAAAGACGATCAGGCGAAGAAGGTGCAGGAGCATCTGAGCAAAACCGGTATACCTGATGCCGATAAAGTGAACATTCAAATTGCCGACGGCAAAGCGACGGTCACTGGTGACGGCCTGAGTCAGGAGGCGAAGGAGAAAATCCTTGTTGCGGTGGGGAATATTTCCGGTATTGCCAGTGTTGATGATCAGGTGAAAACGGCGACACCAGCCACTGCCAGCCAGTTTTATACCGTTAAGTCTGGCGACACTCTGAGTGCCATTTCCAAACAGGTCTACGGTAACGCTAATCTGTACAATAAAATCTTCGAAGCGAATAAACCGATGCTAAAAAGCCCGGATAAAATTTATCCGGGGCAAGTGTTGCGTATTCCGGAAGAGTAGTTAATTGCCAGCCATCGCCTGCTGGATAATGGGAATTGGCGTCAGTAAATGCTGGCGCATTAACTCACTGGCGCGCGCTGTATCTCGCGGCAGTACCGCCGCAGTCAGGGTCTGGTGCTGATCGTGTTTATCCTCCAGCATTTCCACCGAAAGCACCGTTCGCCGCAGCCAGATAAATCGATAACGCGCCGCCAGATCAAACAACCGTTCACGCATTTGCAGCAAATAGTGAGAACCACAGCCCGCCACAATTGCTGTATGAAACGCCTGATGACGCAGATCCCACTCATCAAGCATTTTCTCGCTGGCGTCACAGGCTTCCAGCTTACTGAGCAGATGCGCTTTTGCGAGAACGTCTGCCTCCCATTCATCGCCACCGCGGGCAATCGCCAGACTGACCAGCATCGCTTCCATATTGGCGCGGGCGTCGAAAATATCGAGCAGCTCCTGCTCTGACATAGACGCCACCCGATACCCTTTTTGATTCACCACCGTGACCAGCCGTTCCGCCACCAGTTGAGAAAGTGCTTCCTGCAACGGCCCAACGCCAAGTGCATAACGCGATGTCAGTAAACTCATCCGTAATTTTTCATCCGGTTGAAAATTACCGCGAATAATATCGTTCTTCAGCCAGCGATAGCCATCCAGAGACGTAATGGTCATGGTGTGACTCCTGATCATTATCAGCGCGTATTATGAACGGGTGTTTTTTGCCACAATACCAGCTTTTTCCAGCGAGCCATAATTGGCACGGTACAGATAATCCCTATCGCTAATAAGCCGGTGGAGATCACTTCTAACTGTTGCGCCGGACGGAATAGCATCACTACCAACACAAAGGTAATAAAGCCGATGACCAGCCAGGTGAGCCAGGGATCAAGCCACATTCGCAAGCGAATTTCGCTTCCTTCTGCTCGCAGAATTTTGCGCATCCGCAACTGTGAAACGGCGATGACTAAATAAACCAGCAGGGCGATAGCGCCGGAGCTGTCGATCAGAAATTTAAATACCTTCGCAGGCGCGTAATAGTTCACCACCACCGTTAAGAATGCTGCGCCGGTGGAGAGTAACACCGCCACGTACGGGGTTTTACTGCGGTTGATTTTACCCATTACCGCGGGAGCATCACCGCGACGGCTTAAGGAGTAGAGCATCCTTGAGGCGGT
Source organism: Shigella sp. FJ200513 (assembly GCF_040495915.1). Lineage (NCBI taxonomy): Bacteria > Pseudomonadati > Pseudomonadota > Gammaproteobacteria > Enterobacterales > Enterobacteriaceae > Shigella > Shigella sp. FJ200513. The sequence continues at coordinate 2,024 of NZ_JBDYCV010000109.1, forward strand.
ATACAGGGCCGAGTTCAGGCAACTGGTTACGGAAAGTAATATCACACAGTCCATGATTAATTTCGCATGGGGAATATTGAGCAATTCCAGAACCGAGCGATAAGATCCAACGGCTTTCAGCCCCGGCATATTCCACGGTATTAATGCCACGACGACAAAAATAGAGCACAAATAGAAGATAGAAATACGCCAGATAACCGAGTTGGTGGCGCGGACAATATGTTTTTCCGGCATGTCGGATTCCGCGGCGGCAATGGTGACAATTTCTGCGCCCATAAACGAGAACATGGTGATCAACATCGCGCTTAATACCGCACCGAAACCGTTGGGCATAAAGCCGCCGCTATCCCACAATCTTGAGATCCCGCTCACTTCGGCATAAGGGTAAAAACCGCTAATTGCGACTGCACCAAGGAAAATAAAGGCCAGGATAGCGATGACTTTGCACAGCGCCAGCCAGAACTCAAATTCGCCGTAGTTTTTAACGCTTAATAAATTACTGCCAGTTAAGGCGAGGGTAATGACGAGGGAAAATAACCAGATGGGAATGCCTGGAACCCACGAGTGCAGGATCATGGCGGCGATGTTGGCTTCCAGTGGGATAACCAGTACCCAAAACCACCAGTACAACCAGCCGATGGTATAGCCCGCCCAGCGGCCAATGGCTTTATCGGCATAGGTGGAAAACGAACCGGTATCGGGCGTGGCAACTGCCATTTCCGCCAGCATCCGCATAATCATAACCACCAGTAATCCGGCGAACAGATAGGCCAGTAATACCGCCGGGTCCGCTTCGGCGATGGCGACGCTGGAACCGACAAACAGACTTGCGCCGATAACACCGGCAATAGACAACATGGTGACGTGGCGTGATTTCAGCCCGCCGCCTAACTCGTGTGGTTGCGATGATTGCCCCATCCTGAATCCTCTCGAAAGTGTGTCACTTGGGAGAGCGCCCCGACATTTCCCGCGTCGGGTCACGCGTTTAATTGTTATTGATTCTTTTTGCCGGAGAGCGGCTCCGCCTTATCCGGCCGACATAGATTTATTCCTGTTCACGTACAGATTGTCGGATGCGGCGTAAACGCCTTATCCGACTTGGATTCTCGTAGGCCGGACAAGACGCGCAGCGTCGCCTCCTGCATGGGGACGGTGCTACTGCTTCGCCTCATCAAAACACTGACCGATAATCTCCAGACCCTGACGGATCTGAGCGTCTTCAATGGTGAGTGGTACAAGGATGCGCAGCACGTTGTAATACGGGCCGCAGGAGAGAAGAATCAGGCCCTTATCGCGGGCGCGTGCCACGATCTCGGCGGTGAGTTTTGCGTCCGGTTTGCTGTGATCGCCATCTTCAAACAGCTCGATGGCAATCATCGATCCCAGCCCGCGTACGTCGCCGATCTCCGGGTGTTTTTCGGCTATCGCCAACAATCCGTCTTTTAGCTTCTGCCCCAGATCGTTGGCTTTTTGCAGCAGATTTTCCTGCTCGAACACCTTCAACACTTCCAGCGCAGCCACGCAGGCAATCGGGTTACCGGCATAGGTGCCGCCCAGACCGCCCGGTGCAACAGCGTCCATCACTTCCGCGCGCCCGGTGACGCCCGCCAGCGGGAAACCGCCTGCGATCGATTTCGCAAAGGTGGTAAGATCCGGCGCCACGCCCATCTGCTCCATCGCAAACAGCGTGCCGGTACGCCCCGCGCCGCTCTGCACTTCATCGGCAATCAGCATGATCCCGTGCTCGTCACACAGAGCGCGTAAACGCTGCATAAAGGCTGGCGACGCGGCGTAGAAACCGCCTTCGCCCTGAACCGGCTCAATCATGATGGCGGCGATATCTTCCGGCGCGGCATCATTTTTGAAGATCCGGTGGATGCTGGCGATAGCGTCATCCTCGCTTATGCCGTGCAGCGGGCAAGGATAAAGCGCGCGATAAACATGACCCGGCATCAGCCCCATGCCCGCAGAGTACGGATTCACCTTGCCGGTCAGCGCCAGCGTGTAATGCGTGCGCCCGTGATACTCGCCGCTAAAAGCGATGGTGCCGCTACGTTTGGTGGCGGCGCGGGCGATTTTTACCGCGTTTTCCACCGCTTCGGAACCGGTCGTAACCAGCAGCGTTTTCTTGGCGAAATCGCCCGGCACCTTCTGATTCATAATCTCGCACAGCTCCAGATACGGCTCGTAAGCCAGCACCTGGAAGCAGGTGTGCGACAGTTTTTTCAACTGCGCTTCCACCGCGGCCACCACCTTCGGATGCAGGTGCCCGGTATTGAGCACCGCAATCCCGCCCGCGAAATCAAGATACTCACGGCCTTAAACGTCCCACACCCGGCAGTTTTCCGCGCGGTCAGCGAAAATCGGGTGAATTTGCCCAACGCCACGGGGAATCGCCTGACTGCGGCGCTGCATTAACTCTTTATTGCTGTTCCTTCGCATTCTCCAGTTAAAGACCGATGCACATATATTTGATTTCTAAGTAATCTTCGATGCCATACTTCGAACCTTCACGACCCAGACCCGAGGCTTTGATGCCGCCGAATGGGGCCACTTCATTGGAAATAATGCCGGTATTGATGCCGACGATGCCGTACTCCAGCGCCTCGCCGACGCGGAAGACGCGGCTTAAATCACGGGCGTAGAAATAGGCGGCAAGACCAAACTCGGTGTCATTGGCTTGTGCAATCACATCGGCTTCATCTTTAAAACGGAACAGTGGGGCGAGGGGGCCGAACGTCTCTTCTTTCGACACTTTGGCGTTGGCCGGAACGTCCACCAGAATGGTTGGCTGGAAGAAGTTGCCGCCGCGTTCGTGCGCTTTACCGCCGCAAACCACACGCGCACCTTTCTCCAGCGCATCGGCAATATGCTCTTCCACTTTTGCTACCGCTTTTTCATCGATCAGCGGCCCGATGGTGACGCCTTTCTCCAGCCCGTCGCCGATGTGCAGTTTGCTCCCCGCCTGCTGTAATTTTTCGGCAAAGCGGTCATACACGCCGTCCTGCACGTATAAACGGTTGGCGCAGACGCAGGTTTGCCCGGCGTTGCGGAATTTCGAGGCCAGCGCGCCTTCCACGGCTTTATCGAGATCGGCATCGTCAAAGACGATAAACGGCGCGTTGCCGCCCAGCTCCAGCGACACTTTTTTGATGTCTTTCGCGCACTGTTCCATTAACTGGCGGCCAATCTCGGTCTAACCGGTAAACGACAGTTTGCGTACCAGCGGGTTGCTGGTCAGTTCATTACCGACCACGCCTGCCGAACCGGTGACCACGTTAAACACGCCAGCCGGAATGCCCGCGCGAATCGCCAGTTCCGCCAGCGCCAGCGCAGAGAACGGCGTCTGACTGGCGGGCTTCAGCACCATGGTGCAGCCTGCCGCCAGCGCCGGACCGGCTTTACGGGTAATCATCGCCGCCGGAAAGTTCCACGGCGTGATGGCGGCGGTGACGCCAATCGGCTGCTTGATAACAATCAGGCGCTTATCGGCCTGATGACCAGGAATGGTGTCGCCATAAATACGTTTGCCTTCTTCAGCAAACCACTCAATGAAGGAGGCGGCGTAGCTGATTTCGCCTTTCGCTTCAGCCAGCGGTTTACCCTGTTCGAGGGTCATCAGGCGCGCTAAATCGTCCTGATGCTGCATCATCAAATTGAACCAGTTGCGCAGAATGGTGGCGCGTTCTTTGGCGGTGAGCGCACGCCAGGCGGGCAGGGCGCGGTTGGCGGCGTCGATAGCGGCGCGGGTTTCATCTGCGCCCATTTTCGGCACGCTACCCAGCTTGTCGCCGTTCGCCGGATTGGTGACGTCGATGACTTCACCATTGTTGGCGTCCAGCCATTCCCCGTTAATCAACGCCTGCTGGCGGAATAAGTTACTGTCGTTAAGTTTCATTGTTACGTCCTGTTTTCAAAGGTTATTGATTAAATGCGGCGTGTAAGGCATCCACACTACGTGCCGCTCGCAGCGTGCGTCCGGGGTTACTCTGGCTTGCCAACAGCGTTTGTACCCTGCTGACAATATGCGCACCAATAGGAATTGCTGATGTCGCTGCCGGGGAGGGCGCATTGCAGGTGTGGATCGTGCGTGGGGTGGTGACAAACAGAAAATCGTCAATCAGCTTGCCGTCCGGCGATACTGCCTGCGCCCGCACACCGGCGGGCCAGGGCTGGAGATCGCTTAACGAAAGCCGGGGACAATACTTTTGCACCAGCCGCAGATAGCCGCTTTTGCACAGCGAGTTTTTCATCTCGCCCAGTCCTGAGCGTAGATGGTTTTGCAGCACCCGGCGAATCCCCGACGAGCTCAAAATCTCCAGCGTGTCACTAAATGAGAAGTCGCGCTTGCGATAGCCTTCGCGTTTGAAAGCCAGCACCGCGTTTGGCCCGACGGTCACGCTGCCGTCGATCATGCGGGTGAGATGCACGCCCAAAAATGGCATCGCGGGGTCGGGAATGGGGTAAATCAGGTGGTTAACAATCTGGTTATGCTCCGGCGCAAGGCGGAAATACTCGCCACGGAACGGGCAGATAATAAAGCCCGGTTCGAGGCCGAGCATTTTCACCAGCCGGTCAGCCATCAGCCCGGAACAGCTAATCAGCGTCGATGCTTCATATTCACCGCCCTGACGGGTGCGTATCACCACGCCGTTTTTATGCTCACTGAGGGCGCTGACTTCGGCGTTATAAATAATCTCGCCGCCTCTGGCCTGGAAGATTTTTGCCATTGCCGCCGTCACTTCGCGGTAGCTGACAATGCCGCTGGACGGCACAAAAATGCCACCAAGCCCGGTGATATTCGGTTCGCGCTCGCGCAGTTCCACGGCGTTTATCCACTCGCGCTCGATACCGTTCGCCGCTGTGCGTTCCCATAAGGCGCGCATCCGTTCCATTTCGAGCTGAGACGTGGCGACCAGCATCTTGCCGCAGTTGTCATAGCGAATGCCGTTTTGATCGCAAAAGGCTTTGGTGGCACGGTTCCCCGCCAGGCAAAACTGCGCCTTCAGGCTGCCGGGCGTGTAATAGACCCCGGCATGGATCACGCCGCTGTTGTGGCCCGTCTGGTGACAGGCCGGGCCGGACTCTTTTTCCAGCAACGCAATGCGGGCATCCGGATAAACATCAATCAGTTGCATGGCGGTCGACATGCCGATGATGCCGCCGCCAATAATCACAAAATCATACATCCGCTCAATTCCTTTGCGCTTACTGATGCGTCTGGTAGTGGTGAGTGGCGTAAGCGAAATAGCCACGCTGACGCATCAGTTCACGGCGCAGATCCGGGTGCGGAGTAAAGCGGTCGCGACCGTGCAGCCAGAACAGGTTGTTTATCAACAGGAATTTGCCAACGGGAACGGGTACAGAAAGAATGCCTTTGCTGGTTTCAATGGCATCGGAAAGCTCGCTCAACCACACGCCTTCTTCAAAATCTTTTGGCTGGACGAACTGGTCGATATAGCGCATCACCGGGCGACCCTGTTGATCAACGTCGAACACTGGATGGAAAACATCTTTGCTGACGTTTTTGCTCGGCGGCGCGGCAAAGCGCATCGGGCGACGCGCCAGTGGATGGCGGAAATAGTGGTCCAGATGTTCCCAGTCATCGATTTTCATCATCAGCACGTAATCGGTGATCTCTTCGACATACGTGCCGTCGTTGTGCAGTTCCATCACGCGGTGCGGCTGACGCAGATAGCTGTCTGAGTTATCGACATTTTTCACCACGAAACGCGCGTAATACTGACCGCTCATCGCATCGAAATTTGAGCGACCAATCAGATGCGCTACCGCCGTTGCCAGCTTCACCATCTCATCTGCCTGCGCCACATCATCGATACCTACCGCATTGATCAACAGCGCACCTTCAGCACGGTTTAGCAGGGTCTTCAACAGCAATGGTTGCAGCTGATTCGCACACAGATCGTCAAGAATTTTGCCTACCCGAAAACGCAGAAACGATTTGTACTCCAGCGCCTGCACGGGCCATTCGGCAACCTGTTCGAGAAACTGTTTGGTCGTCTGTTCGGTGAAGGTGAGTTCCAGCAGACGCGGGGATTGCGCCGACGGGATGAGAGTGAATCCGCTATAGTCCTGGCCTGAATCGACAGCGTTATTTTGTACGGCGGTCAGTGCATTCATCAGAAGCGATCCTCTTATGAGATGTAGGGTGACATGGCGATGCTCATTTCGTAGCCATAATCTAAAAATATCTACATTTCTGAAAAATGCGCACAAAAGCGACATATTGCTTTCTTATTGTGATCAAAAGCAACAAATTAGTAACATTTAACGTAGGGTATTAAGGCAAAGTGAGACAGGAAATGAATAACTAAAGCAACAGGTTAGGGGGAGTTAACATTAGAGAACAGATTATCTGGTCGATAAAAAACAGTAAATGGCTTCACTACAAAATGACCGTTAGTAAACTAAACATATTATCTGCCCCGTTTTATCGGGGCAGATATAACATTAAATTATAAATAGAGATAGTTCGGCGGTTCTCCTGTTTTCCCTAAAAGAAGAGCGCTACGCCTAGGAATATTGATATTTAGAGATCCGCCTCTAAGCGTAAATACTTTACAAGGGGGGATAATTTTTCGGGTATTATTAATAATAATGTTAACGCTATTACTCCCCATGTTTTTATATATTCCAGGTTGCAATTTGTTAGGCCAGGTACCTTCAACTTCTTCGTTTCCTTTATTTATTATAACTAGTCCATCATGAGGAGAGTGATTAATGTTCACAGAATCCCCACGACTAAAGGCCAGAACGTTTTTAGTTGCAAATACACCCTCAAATGCGCTCCATATTCCTGCTTTATCTATATATAATGCGTGGAATTCATTGTAGAGCTGCTGATAGGTAGAGCAACCTTTATTAAGCCACGCCTCACCACCGACACGCGTGGGCCCATCATAATTTTTAATTTCAGTCGTTGATTTTAATACCTGGCCATCCCAGTAAACTAAAGGCCTGCTGAACGGGAGAGCGGCCATATATGCCATTGCTAATTGTTCATCTTGTTGATGGTTAAATAGAAAGTCATTGAAAAGATTGCCATTGTTAGGAAAATCGTGGTTAATGTTAATCAATATCCGTCTTTCTGATGGGATGCTTGAGATTGTGGAACCCGGTTTTGATGCAAGGGTTAGGAGATCTCCCCCGAATGAAAAGGCTTTTATCGTCTTCATGAGCAATGAAAAATCAATGGCGCTTAAATCATCTCTTTCATAAAGCAGCGATGACATTTGTTCTTCATTCAACTGACAAGTTACCAGATATTCCATGTAATTCATAACGGTTTTTTCATGATATTTTGGGTTAAATAAGTTAGTATTGTGTAATCGCTCATTATAATTTTTAAGCGGTGGGGTTATTGATCTTTCTATTTGTTCATGTTTTGAGTGTTTTGCTGCATCATAACGTAAACCTCGTACGCCATATTTTCGCATTTCACGAACGTATTGATTTTGCAACATAATAACCTGGTCACTTTTGGGGGTTGTTTTAGGCATTCCATTTAAACTCTTTTCTTTTAATGCATGGAGGTTTTTCCATTCATCCTTAGAGATGTTATCTTTACTTGCTTCGAAGTCTTTTGCAGTGAGATGTATATCTTCTGGATGGATTTGTTTACGTTCTTTTGTTACTGGATCTTTAATGAATGGAATCAAAACCTGACCTTGCCAATAGCCAGGGATACCACTTTCTATATCTTTACTGATCTTCGCTCGTATATCAGCAGAGGGATAATCCAGGTCATTTTTACCACTTCCCCCGATTCCCATAAAGTTAAAGGTATAATCAGGAATGATATCGATACCAAATTTTTTAGCATCTTTAACCAATGCGATAAAATCCTGCAAATCCCCCATTGGATTATGGATGGTACAAAGATCTTCGGGTTGATAAGCGTGAAACCAGTAACCTTTTTCTTCTTCGGGAGTTTCTGGTCCGTCGGCGCGGAAAGTTGTCACTGGAGGGATTTGTATATACCCATAATGGGAACGTGCAAACTCAGACATATTTTCCCTGATTTGCTGGTAGGTGGCATTAAAAGCATGAAGAATCGCTTCGCCAGGTTTTTTGGGGGTGATGATTTCACATTGTGATTTCTGAACAGCAGTAAGAGATTTACGCTCAAGTGTTTGCCGTAGATGTTCTGGATTGATTAGTATTTTAAATGTTTCTTGCTGTCCGGAAGGTGACGTCACGTTAATATTATATACATCGGCTGCTAGCTCATAGTCAGGAATGTTAATAGCATATGCAACATACTTATCTTTTGGGGACGGTTTGTCAGATATAATGTGAGTGAAATGTTCAGCTGGACCATACTGATGAACACCACTGTTATCACCTCTTTCAACCATTGTATCTCGTTGATAAACCCATGTTTTCCCTTCTCCTATCCTGTCTGGCGCTGTAATGCTACTCTGTGCAGCTTTATTCAGCTCTCGGTAAGTTGTATCTGGAGAAAGGGAAATTTTATAATCGTTTTTTAACAGATCATTAATGACTTTTTCTGCGTGAAAAGTTGATATAATTTCTCTGTCTTTTAAATCCTGAGGATAAACTCCACAAGCATTAATAATATTTGTTATACAGTTTAGATATTCTAATGTATTAAATTTGGAATTTAGATCCCCATCAGTAATGTTCCATGATAACAATGTGGGGTTGTCGATAGGTAAATTTCCAGGTCCTGGTTTTATAGAAAACATAATAACGTTCCTCTAATGGTAGAGTAATATGATGTATACGAAAACATAAAAATGTTTAATTGTTGTGAAAGTAATTGCAAACAGATGTCCTATTTTTATCCAATATCTATATGGAAAAGGATAATGTTTAAATCTGTTTTTTAATTATCGATGTGGTCTGGAGAGGCAACTGTCAAAAATCGCGCATACGAAACTAATGATTAGCAGAATAAGATCTATGAAAGAATATATTGCTATATGAAGTTTATTTTTATGGAGTGAAAAGTAACAGATATCATAATGATGCGAAAACTCTTCAGCTAATGTAATAAAGTTATATTATTAGATACAAAATCATTACAAAGTATCATTGAATCGATGATAACTATAGATAGTGCTAATTATTAACATTTGCTTGTTGACTGCGAGTATCGACTTTGCGAATGGAGGCGGTGTCGGGTTTTATGTCGCGTGTAATCACGACCCAAGGTGAATGGGAACGCATAAAAATCTGTTATTTACATCATAAGATCATCATGTTTATTGCGTGGTTTATAAGTATTGTTATTGCATACTTAAGGCCCTTTAGCTCAGTGGTTAGAGCAGGCGACTCATAATCGCTTGGTCGCTGGTTCAAGTCCAGCAAGGGCCACCAAATCATCATTCATGTATCAGGAAGAGTTAAGGGTACAAGGGGTACTCGATGGCGGTCTATATTTCATGACTAACGCCATTTCAAGGAAGAAGTGCGGTGGGTGGTTTCGAATGAGGGCTGGTGTTTTGGTACGTGGCACGCCACTGCAATGTATTTATTCATCAGTACTCATTCAAAAGTACCTGGAAAAAATGCCCGCTATGCCAAGCGGGCAAATTGATCCTACCCACGTAATATGGACACAGGCCTAAGCGAGGTTCTGGTTTTCAAATTGTTCCGGATTGAGGCCGCCAC
>NZ_JBDYCV010000110.1:0-11676 GCF_040495915.1 Shigella sp. FJ200513
TTCAGGGAAAAATATCATCAGATGACTGCTTAAAAAAAGAACAAATGGTAGTGTCCGCTATTGCCAGTACACCTCAATCACTGAAGCTATACAGGCCAACATTGAGTTATTTTCAGGACACAAACACAAGCCTCTGACAGCGAGAATCAACAGTGATAATTCTGTTACGTTACATTCATGGCTTGATCGCTACGAAAAAATCCTCGCCAGCAGAGGAATCAAGCAGAAGACACTCATAAATTACATGAGCAAAATTAAAGCAATAAGGAGGGGGCTGCCTGATGCTCCACTTGAAGACATCACCACAAAAGAAATTGCGGCAATGCTCAATGGATACATAGACGAGGGCAAGGCGGCATCAGCCAAGTTAATCAGATCAACACTGAGCGATGCATTCCGAGAGGCAATAGCTGAAGGCCATATAACAACAAACCCGGTCGCTGCCACTCGCGCAGCAAAATCAGAGGTAAGGAGATCAAGACTTACGGCTGACGAATACCTGAAAATTTATCAAGCAGCAGAATCATCACCATGTTGGCTCAGACTTGCAATGGAACTGGCTGTTGTTACCGGGCAACGAGTTGGTGATTTATGCGAAATGAAGTGGTCTGATATCGTAGATGGATATCTTTATGTCGAGCAAAGCAAAACAGGCGTAAAAATTGCCATCCCTACAACATTGCATGTTGATGCTCTCGGGATATCAATGAAGGAAACACTTGATAAATGCAAAGAGATTCTTGGCGGAGAAACCATAATTGCATCTACTCGTCGTGAACCGCTTTCATCCGGCACAGTATCAAGGTATTTTATGCGCGCACGAAAAGCATCAGGTCTTTCCTTCGAAGGGGATCCACCTACCTTTCACGAGTTGCGCAGTTTGTCTGCAAGACTCTATGAGAAGCAGATAAGCGATAAGTTTGCTCAACATCTTCTCGGGCACAAGTCGGACACCATGGCATCACAGTATCGTGATGACAGAGGCAGGGAGTGGGACAAAATTGAAATCAAATAATGATTTTATTTTGACTGATAATGACCTGTTCGTTGCAACAAATTGATAAGCAATGCTTTTTTATAATGCCAACTTAGTATAAAAAAGCAGGCTTCAACGGATTCATTTTTCTATTTCATAGCCCGGAGCAACCTGTGAACACATTTTCAGTTTCCCGTCTGGCGCTGGCATTGGCTTTTGGCGTGACGCTGACCGCCTGTAGCTCAACACCACCCGATCAACGTCCTTCTGATCAAACTGCGCCTGGTACCTCTTCTCGCCCGATTCTGTCGGCAAAAGAAGCGCTGAATTTCGATGCGCAACACTATTTTGCATCCCTGACACCAGGTGCTGCAGCGTGGAATCCGTCCCCGATAACCCTGCCTGCGCAACCTGACTTTGTTGTCGGCCCGGCGGGTACTCAAGGTGTAACGCATACCACGATTCAGGCGGCGGTAGATGCGGCAATTATCAAGCGCACCAACAAGCGCCAGTATATTGCCGTGATGCCTGGTGAGTATCAGGGAACGGTGTATGTCCCTGCTGCTCCAGGTGGAATCACTCTGTACGGTACAGGTGAAAAACCGATTGATGTGAAGATTGGGCTTTCCCTTGATGGGGGCATGAGCCCTGCCGACTGGCGTCACGACGTCAACCCGCGCGGCAAATATATGCCAGGTAAACCAGCGTGGTATATGTACGATAGCTGCCAGAGCAAACGCAGCGACAGTATCGGTGTTCTGTGTTCTGCGGTCTTCTGGTCACAAAACAATGGACTGCAACTGCAAAATCTGACCATCGAAAACACGCTGGGCGATAGCGTAGATGCAGGTAACCATCCGGCGGTAGCACTGCGTACTGACGGTGACCAAGTACAGATTAACAACGTTAACATTCTCGGTCGTCAGAACACCTTCTTTGTCACCAACAGCGGTGTGCAGAACCGTCTGGAAACCAACCGTCAGCCGCGTACGCTGGTGACCAACAGCTATATTGAAGGGGATGTGGATATCGTTTCTGGTCGCGGCGCAGTGGTGTTCGATAACACCGAATTCCGCGTGGTGAACTCACGTACCCAGCAAGAAGCATATGTGTTTGCACCGGCTACGCTGTCTAACATCTATTACGGTTTCCTCGCCGTAAACAGCCGTTTCAATGCTTCCGGTGATGGCGTGGCGCAACTGGGCCGCTCGCTGGATGTTGATGCTAATACCAACGGTCAGGTGGTGATCCGTGATAGCGCCATCAACGAAGGTTTTAACACGGCTAAACCGTGGGCCGATGCGGTGATCTCTAATCGTCCGTTTGCGGGTAATACCGGCAGCGTAGATGATAACGACGAAATACAGCGCAATCTGAATGACACTAACTACAACCGCATGTGGGAATACAATAACCGCGGCGTGGGCAGCAAAGTGGTTGCAGAGGAGAAGAAGTAAGAGCTATTAACTATTTGCCGGATGCGGCGTAAACGCCTTATCCGGCCTACGGTTCGATGCGATTTGTAGGTCGGATAAGATGCGCCAGCATCGCATCCGACAATAAGTGCCGAATGCGACCTACATTCACATGGCGCTTTTTACATCTGACGGTTTTTATTGAAGTTAATCAAACTACCCGCCTTGATAATCTCGCGCTCTTCAGCCGTCAGGCTTTCCATGTAAAGCGTAATTTCCGTTACCGGCGCATCTTCATGGATCACATAACCTTTAAACGTCGTACCCGGATTATCCAGCGCCGCTTTAATGCCAGGGATGTAAATGTAATCCCCCACTTCAAAGGTTGGCACTTCCGCCATCTGCAGCGGTAACATCCCCCAGTTGATGACGTTAGAACGGTAGCGTTTAGTCGCGTACTCCTCGGCAATATTCGCCAGACCGCCAATCACACGCTGGCAGCTCGCCGCCTGTTCACGCGCAGAACCATCGCCTGGTTTCACCGCATAGACCATGCTGCCAATTTCAGTTTGCAGCGGATCAATATGCTCCTGACCAGCAATCTGCTTAATGCGCGCAAACACCTCTGTCAGCTCGCTGACATTCCCCGCCAGACCAATCGGATTTGAACGATAAGAAGAGGTTTCACCGGAAGGAATCAGTTCGTCGGTGGTGGTGACTTCGTCGAGGATCTTCGAGCACACTTTCAGGACGATATTGTCAGTCAGCGCACCCAATTCCGGCCAGTCTTTAATGTTCGGTCCGTAAATCAGCGGTTGCTGAGTTGCCCCTTTCACAAAGCCCTGATAAACACGGTTTTTATACGGCGTTACATCGAAGGCGTACTCCGGCACGTTGTCCCAGCAATCAAGTTCGCTGGCAGAGGTTAAATAGCCACCGTTTGCCGCAGTCGCAGCGATAGAACGAGCGTCCATCAACGCCACCGCTGACATCTGCCCATTGGCTGGCTTAGAGCCTTCGCGGTTCGGGAAGTTACGCGTGGTGTGGCGAATACTCAAACCGTTGTTGATTGGCGTATCGCCCGCGCCAAAGCATGGGCCACAGAATGCGGTTCTGATGATTGCGCCTGCGCCAATCAAATCTGCTACCACACCTTTTTTGGCGAGATCCATAAACACCGGCTGTGATGACGGGTAAACCGCCAGCGAGAAGGTGTCATTGCCACAGGATTGACCGCGCAGTGCATTCGCCGCCGCGATGACGTTTTCGTAGTTACCGCCAGAACAGCCCGCGATAATCCCCTGCTGCACTTTCAGGCGACCATTTTCCACTTTATCCAGCAGCGAGAGTTTGGCTTTACCGTGCGCCACGCGTTCGGACTCAATTTCAATCTCACGCAGAATGTCGGTCAGGTTCTGGTTCAGTGTGTCGATTTCATACACGTTGCTCGGGTGGAACGGCAGCGCAATCATTGGTTTGATGGCGCTTAAATCAACGCTGATGCAGCCATCGTAGTACGCCATCGGTTGAGGGTTAAGCTGGCAGTAATCCTGACCGCGACCGTGCAGCGCCAGCCAGTTATGCACTTCTTCATCAGTTTGCCAGACGGAGCTTAAACAGGTGGTTTCCGTGGTCATCACGTCAACGCTGTTACGGAAATCGGTAGAGAGCGCGCTAACGCCCGGTCCAACGAACTCCATGACTTTGTTTTTGACGTAACCGTTTTTGAACACCGCGCCAATGATAGCCAGCGCCACATCCTGTGGCCCCACATACGGCGCAGGTTTTCCGGTCAGATACACCGCAACCACGCCCGGATAGTCGATATCCCAGGTGTCATTAAGCAGCTGTTTTACCAACTCACCGCCACCCTCACCGACTGCCATTGTCCCTAATGCACCGTAACGGGTGTGGCTGTCTGACCCGAGGATCATTTTGCCCCCGCCAGCCATCATCTCACGCATATATTGATGGATGACCGCAATATGCGGAGGCACAAAAATACCGCCATAACGCTGAGCTGCCGATAAACCAAAAACATGGTCATCACCGTTAATGGTGCCGCCGACGGCGCAGAGTGAGTTATGGCAGTTGGTCAGCACATACGGCAGCGGGAAACGTTCCATTCCGGACGCTTTAGCGGTCTGTACAATACCAACAAAGGTAATATCGTGAGAGGCTAATGAATCAAACTTAATTTTAAGTTTATCCATATTTCCGGACGTATTATGAGAAGAGAGAATAGACCAGGCAATAGTGCCTTTTTTTGCTTCTTCTTTTTTAATTTCGCCGGTGAAATGTTCTTCGGCAATTATTTCGTTATTACTGGCGAGAAACACGCCTTTTTCAGATAACTTGATCATCAAATGCTCCAGATATCTGCGCACCGTGAAGTGCGCAGAAAGATAATAAATGGATATACTCTAAATAATTCGAGTTGCAGGAAGGCGACAAGTGAGTGAATCCCCAGGAGCTTACATAAGTAAGTGACTGGGGTGAGCGAACGCAGACGCAGCACATGCAACTTGAAGTATGACGAGTATATTTACAGCATGTTCCAGCCGATCAGCATATTCCACCACCACACGCCGAGGGTGATATGCACCAAGAAGGTTAATATCGTCAGTACCGCACCGACCAACCACCAGGATTTAATATCGTTGTAACCCACGCCAAAGATGACCGGACCTGCCGCGCCGCCATAGTGAGTAACCATGCCGCCATAGGAGTTGGAGAACAACAGTGCCAGCGCGGTTAACATTAACGGTGCGCCGGAGACGTTCGCCAGCATGGCAAATACAGGTAACATAGCAACGATATAGGCACTACCGGAAGCGAAGAAATAACGCACGATGATGCTGAGGAAAATAATAACGAAGAAAGCAACGTTACCGTGACCATCAAATGCCAGGTTATTTTTAAAGACTTCAGCTAACCATTCGAAAAATTTAACTTTCGATAATAAGGAGCTTAAGCCGATAATACCGCCGTACCAGATTAAGGTATTCCAGCCGCCTTTATTTTTAACCACGTCTTCCCAGGTAACGATACCCAGCAGCAGCATGGTCGCCATAACAACGATTGCCACAGTGGATTCATCAACCCCCAGAGACTTACTGAAAATCCAGCCCAGTAGCGCCAGCACAAAGACACCGAGCAGCATTTTTTCGCGGATTTTCATCGGTCCCAGTTCGGCAAGGCCCGCTTTAGCGATGGTTTTGTTATCCACCTTTTTAATTTCTGGTGGATACATGGTGTAAATTACCAGCGGGGTGACCAGCAGCATAATGATGCCCGGCAATCCGGCGGCCAGCGCCCATCCACCCCAGCTAATTTGCAGGTGCAGAATGTCGTTGATCATTTTCAGCGCCAGAATGTTCCCCGCCATTGCGGTAAAGAACATATAGCTGGTGGTTTTGGTGACCATGTAAATGGACATCATCAGGTAATGTCCGACACGACGCGGACTTTTTTCCGGTTCGGACCCCAAAGCCACCGCCACGCTGTTGATGATCGGTAACACAATGCCGCCCGCACGCGCGGTGTTAGACGGTGTTGCCGGAGCCAGTACCAGATCGAGGAATACCGTAACGTAACCCAGACCCAGCATGGTGTTACCGATTTTACCAATCAGCAGATAGGCAATAAGTTTACCTAAACCGGTGGTCACAAATGCGGCGCTTAAGGTAAACGCCGAGAACACCAGCCAGGTAGTACCTGAAGAGTAACCGCTTAATACGGCGGTGGTCTTAAACGCACCGTCGGATAAGTTACCGACCACCACCATTGAGGCAGCAACGGCAATTAACAGTACGACAGGTTCCGGGAAAGGCTTGATAACCAGACCCACAATGGCCGCCAGGTAAATACCAAAAAGCACCCACGCCAGTTCGCTTAATCCTGCCGGAGCTGGCATAAAACCAATAATACATGGGATCGCTAATATCAGAATTAGCTTCCATAACGATTTCTTATTCATTTAAAATCCTGTTCTTTCTGTATGACTCATACAGAAGTCCTTTATTGATTGTCCTTATCCTGACAACGAATTTTTTCAGGGAAGATAAACTTCACCGGAAAATATTTTTCTGGTTGTCCGAATAACAGATGCGCGTAACGTCGTGGCATCCTGACCTTCATTACTTAAATGAACGTCGAGCGCACCACTGGGGTGTTCAATATTGATATTGCCATATCCTACAGAAGGGACGATTTGTCGGGTGACGGTGCCTTCCAATGCACAACTACTGGAAATAGCAATAGCACCGGTTATCGCCAGCGCGCGATGGCAAGAATGCGGCATAAAATAACGCACATTAATTGCCCCGCCTTTCTGCGCTGGAGAAATAAGCACAGGTTTAGGGATAACCATATTACTGACATCACCTAAGCCCATTGCTTTACCCGCTTGTAGCCGGATAGATTCAATGCGGGCTAATAATGCTTTGTCGGCATCCAGTTCCGCCGGTAATTCATAACCTGTTTTTCCCAGATATTCAGCCGGAATAATGACGACTGGCATCGCCATATCGATACAGGTCACCGGGACATCGTCAAAATAATCAATCTGATTATCAGTCGGGAAAACTTTTCCAGTTTTCGTTCCAGCGGCATTCAGGAAAGTGAGCGCAACCGGTGCGGCAGTACCCGGTACGCCGTCAATTCTGGCGCTACCCTCGTACTCGACAACACCATTTGGCGTTTGCACATCAGCTTCGATGAACGTACCCGTATTGACGTTGCGGATACGTACACGGGTAACTGGCGAAGTCGCTGCAATCAAACCATTTTCAATGGCGAATGCCCCTACGCCAGACAGCATATTGCCGCAGTTAGGCGTGGTATCGACACGTTGCTCATGGACGATAACTTGAGCAAACAGATAATCGACATCAGCACGCGGATCGCTGGAACGGCTAATAATGGCGACTTTACTGGTCAGTGGATTACCGCCGCCAATACCGTCAATTTCCAGATCGTTACCGGAACCCATAATTGCCATCAATATTTTATCGCGCTGCGTTTGATCTTCGGGTAAATGTTCCGCTAACAGGAACGCGCCCCTCGAGGTTCCACCTCGCATCATCACGCAGGGTATTTTTTTCATAATAATGCCCTCAATTTAAAAACATAACTTATTGCGATATGGTTACATTAAGGACAAAGCATCTCTAATGACTTTAGCTCAACGATTAATAACATTTTTTCATTAATTTAAGTTGGCTAAATGCAGTTAAAATTTTTAACGACCAGCCCCCCAAAATCGTCGCTTCCATTTTCCGGAGTAATAATGAAGCATGAATTATCAAGTATGAAGGCATTTGTCATACTGGCAGAGTCCAGTTCATTTAACAATGCCGCTAAATTACTCAATATTACGCAACCTGCATTAACGCGAAGAATAAAAAAGATGGAGGAAGATTTACATATTCAACTATTTGAGCGTACAACTCGCAAGGTTACGTTAACAAAAGCAGGAAAAAGGTTGCTCCCGGAGGCGCGGGAATTAATAAAGAAATTCGATGAAACGCTTTTTAATATTCGTGATATGAATGCTTATCATCGTGGTATGGTGACATTAGCGTGTATTCCGACCGCAGTATTTTATTTTTTACCGCTGGCAATCGGTAAATTTAATGAGCTGTATCCCAATATTAAAGTGCGGATTCTGGAACAAGGCACGAATAATTGCATGGAATCGGTGCTGTGTAACGAATCAGACTTTGGCATAAACATGAACAACGTCACAAATTCATCCATTGATTTTACCCCACTGGTCAACGAGCCATTCGTGCTGGCCTGTCGGCGTGACCATCCATTGGCCAAAAAGTAGCTTGTAGAATGGCAGGAGTTAGTGGGTTACAAAATGATTGGCGTACGTTCCTCCAGCGGCAACCGATTGTTGATAGAACAACAGCTAGCCGACAAGCCCTGGAAGCTGGACTGGTTTTACGAAGTGCGTCATCTTTCGACGTCATTAGGACTAGTGGAGGCAGGACTGGGGATTTCGGCGCTTCCTGGTCTGGCAATGCCCCATGCGCCCTATTCTTCGATTATTGGTATCCCACTGGTGGAACCCGTTATACGTCGGACATTGGGGATTATTCGCCGCAAAGATGCCGTGCTTTCTCCGGCAGCTGAACGCTTTTTTTCCTTGCTGATTAATTTGTGGACTGACGATAAAGACAATTTGTGGACCAATATCGTCGAACGCCAGAGACATGCGTTACAGGAGATAAGTTAATACACCGGCGCAGGAGAGACTGCGCCGGTTAAATCAGCGGTTAGTGTGCGTTAACCACCACCCACATTGGTCCCTGCCCGACCGCATAGCGGCCTTTTTCATGCAGTAGCCCCTGCTCGCCAACAATTTCGTATACCGAGATGTGGTGAGATTTTTGCCCAGCGGCAATCAGATACTTGCCGCTGTAATCAACATTGAAGCCGCGCGGCTGGGTTTCCGTTGGCTGGAAGCCTTCTTTACTCAACACGCTGCCATCTTCCGAAACGCTGAAAACGGTAATCAGACTGGCGGTACGGTCGCAGGCGTATAAATGGCGACCATCCGGGGTGATATGAATATCAGCCGCCCAACGGGTGTCGGAGAAGTTTTCCGGCATCATATCCAGCGTCTGGACACATTCGATATTGCCGTGCGGATCTTTCAGTTCCCAGACATCCACTGAGCTGTTTAACTCATTGACGCAATACGCATATTGTTCGTTTGGATGGAATACCATATGACGCGGGCCGGCCCCTTCAACGGTAGTCACTTCCGCAGGGTCCTGCGCCACCAGATGACCATCATCGCTGACCGTAAACAGGCAAATGCGATCCTGCTTTAATGCCGGAACCCACAGCGTACGGTTGTCCGGTGAGATATTGGCGGAATGGCAACCGTCCAGCCCCTCGACTACATCGACGACGCCCACTGGCAGGCCATCTTCCAGACGCGTTACGCTCACGTTACCCGCATTGTAAGAACCTACAAAGACAAACTGCCCCTGGTGATCGGTGGAAATATGCGTCGGACTACCCGGCAGCACAGACTCTGCGGCAAAGGTCAGTGCGCCATCGTCCGGGGCAATACGATACGCCAGGACGCGAAACTCAGGGCGAACACCAACATAGAGATAACGTTTGTCCGGGCTGACCACCATCGGCTGCACCTGCCCCGGCACATCGACAACCTGTGTCAGCGTCAGTGCGCCTTCATGATTCAGGTTCCAGACGTGAATTTGCTGGCTCTCAGGGCTGGCGATATAAACTGTTTGCTTCATGAACACACCTCAAAAATGATAAATCCCTTATCTTTCATACATATAACAACACTTACTGGATAAAAAACAGACAACAAAACACGATAAAATACAATATCGCACATCAATTAAATCAATAAGTTAGCACTCCATTTCGAATGGCATATTACTAAAATATTAGTCACCGACACGAATTTGACAATGCCACAGATATTTTCGCGACTATTCAGGGAGTATGACTCTCCCCGCTTTTGTTTACCTGTATCAACGACCGTAAACACTATGCCATAACAACTTCTGGCCAACTTCCCATTCGCGCAACAATCAACTCACTTCCGGCACAAATAAACGCATTACGTTGTAGATCGGTATTCTGGTCATTTGTTGATACGCGTACATAGCCAATAAGCATGGTCAATCCCCCTGTTAACAAGACACTGCGTCAAAAGTCGGGGGGGAGAATTGGGTGATCTCCTTCCATGGGAATACACAGTCATTATAAAATAGAATGTACTGTTTTTTTAAAGAAAAAAACAGTACATTGAGATATGATTTTGATCATTACTAAATCCTTTGCTGAAGTTACTATGTATATAAGCTTATTTTATACATGATTATTAGCAACAAATATTACCAAGTCAAGTAGTCAGGCTGGCTAAAATAGTTGGAGATGTTGTAGTATCTTACTCAAGACTAATGTCCTCTGGTATAAATCCTCTGCATTGTGAATATGTAAAACATCAAAAAAAGATGAACCAAATATACGAAAAAAGCAAATATACTTACTAGGGTAGAAAGCATGATATAACACTCATTCCCTTATGGCGAATATTCTGAAACACCCTCCTCATTAGGAGAGATACATTAAATACAATTTATTCACAATCTAATTCCATATCCATATGCGAGAAATTAATATGCTCAGAAACATTTCATCCTGTTTATTTCCACATATCAGCACAATTACATCCCCCAACCATTATTTGTCCGAATGGGATGATTGGGAGAAACAGGGGTTACCGGAAGAACAGCGTACTGAGGCGGTAAGAAGACTTCGTGCATGTCTTACCTCTAAGGGGCATAAACTGGACCTGCGAGCCTTGGCGCTTTCCTCGCTACCTGTACTCCCTGCTTGCATTAAAAAGCTTGATGTGAGCTGTAATAAATTAACCATCCTTACTGATTTACCTGAAAATATTAAAGAACTTATTGCAAGAGATAATTTCTTAACACATATATCTGCATTACCACATTATCTAATAACTTTGGATGTGTCCGAAAATCAATTAGAGAATCTGCCGTTATTACCAGACACCATCAAATCACTAAGCGCAGAGTATAATAGGTTATCCACACTGCCTTCATTACCCTTGAATTTAAAAAAACTTGAGGTTAGGAACAACGAACTGCAAACTCTTCCATCTCTGCCTTCTAATCTTAAGATACTTAAGGTTGCGCACAACCATCTTACTGAACTGCCCCCTTTACCTAGGAGACTGCAACTTCTTTTTGCATATAGCAATAGATTAAGCAACTTACCAAACATCCAAGAAAATATTATCATGAGAAGATTTTTTTATTTTGAAAACAACCAAATAACTACAATCCCGACAAATCTTTTTCGTTTAGATCCTCATATAACTATTGAGATTGCAAATAACCCCTTATCAGATCAAACTCTGCTATTCTTAATACAGCAAACTTCGGTTCCAAATTTTAACGGGCCTCAGTTTCGTATTTCCCTGTCAGACCAAAACAGACTGTTTTTACGCCAGATGTTGCCGCAAAATTTACATTCGCGCCATATCAGAGTCATCACTGAAGGGGGGCAGAACTTTCAGATCCCCCCTCTTCCCGAAACTGTGGCAGCCTGGTTTCCTGAAGCAGATCGTCGGGAGGTTTCTACACAATGGACTTCTTTTTCCACCGAGGAGAATTCCCGGGCATTCTCCGCGTTCCTTGACCGCCTTTCCGATACCGTCTCTGCACGCAATACCTCCGGATTCCGTGAACAGGTCGCTGCATG
>NZ_JBDYCV010000111.1:0-11266 GCF_040495915.1 Shigella sp. FJ200513
GGTTACCCCCAAACGAATCGGAAAATCGATACTGGAAAAACTCTAACTCGGTGGCCAGTTTTTGTTGACCACTTCAATTGCACCGCGATCTTCAAATCTGCGGATTACTTCCAGCAGTTGCATCGGCTCAATATCCTGAATCTCAAGGCCGCCGATGATGGGTAAAATGTCGTCATCAAACATTTTTGCAAGTTCAGTCGCATACCCTACTGACCAGACTTGCTTCTTGTGTTCGTACCATTCCTTGTAAATCGCACTAAATGAATTGTTGTTAGACGAAGACTTTTTCGCCTTTACCGGATCGATGCCAGCCGAGATGTCTTTCCTCGCAGTCCATGCTTTATCCCTTGCCTCCTGCAAAGTCATAAGCGGATATTTTCCGACGGTCAGGATTTTCTCCTTACCGTCAATCTTGTAGCGAAGCTGCCATACCTTTTTCCCGGATACAGGGACATAAAGGTACAGGCCATTACCATCGAGAAGGCGGTATGGTTTTTCTTTCGGCTTTGCTGCTTCAATCTGCTTAACGGTGAGCATGGGTAAAAATCCGGTGGGTAAAATTATTTTATCCACTTTTTACCCGTCATGGAGTGCGGCTGTCAACGATCTGACGCGAACCATGACGAACTGTGAATATACGGAAGGCTTGATATTCAGGGGATTTTGCGGACTGGTACGGATGGGAGCGAACTGATAAATGGTGTCCCCTGCAGGAATCGAACCTGCAATTAGCCCTTAGGAGGGGCTCGTTATATCCATTTAACTAAGAGGACAATGCGGCGAGTATACCCGCTAATGGACTGCGGGGTAAGTACGCTGCCGCTCGATTGCTTAAACCCTCGCCATTTATGCTGGGTTTTTATCATTTTTCTTAATGTTTTCCGCACGTTCTGCTTTTTGGCGTGCTTCTGCTTTACGCTTGTTGCTCATGTCGTTACGAATCTGTGCATGACTCATTAACGCGAAGATAAAGGTGCCGCCGCAGATGTTCCCCGCTAAAGTAGGTAGTGCGAAGGGCCAGATGAAATCGCTCCAGTGCAGCGTACCGTTAAACACCAGATAGAGGATTTCAACAGAACCGACCACGATATGGGTGGTGTCACCCAGGGCAATAAGCCAGGTCATCAATATAATCACCACAATCTTTGCCGCACCTGCTGCAGGAAACATCCATACCATAGTGGCGATCAGCCAGCCGGAAATGATCGCGTTGGCAAACATCTCGCTGGGGGTGTTCTTCATCACATCCATGCCGATTTTGACAAATGCATCGCGAGTTTCTTCATTGAAGATAGGCATATATTCAAATGCCCACGCAGCAATACCAGTCCCGAGAATATTACCCAGCAGCACGACTCCCCATAACCGCATAAGTAAGCCAACGTTGCTCATTGTCGGTTTTTGCATGACGGGTAGTACCGCAGTCACGGTGTTTTCGGTAAATAATTGCTGGCGGGCCATTATGACGATAATAAAACCAAAGGTATAACCGAGATTCTCCAGCAAGAAGCTGCCCGGCACACCTTCCAGTTCGGCATGAAATATCCCTTTTGCCAGTAACGAAGCGCCCATCGACAGACCCGCCGCAATGGCTGACCACAGTAGCGCCATTGCGTCGCGTTCTAGCTCTTTTTCACCATCCTGGCGGATATGCTCATGAATTGCCATCGCTCGGGAGGGGAGTCGGTCTTCATCTATTTCTATTTTTTTGCCGCGCTCTTTTTCTTCGCTCTAAACTTCAATTTCGTCGCTGTGTTGATCAATTTTGTCGTTGTCCATGGTCTCTTCTCTTGAATTAGCACGTATAGCTAAAGCGTAGCGGCTTTTTTGCTCGCAACTGGCGGGAGTTACTCTGAAAATGTAGAAAAGGCTGCGTTTGCCTTTTTCTGTTTCTATAGAATCAAGTAGCCTACAGGGCGGCGATTACCAGGCTATGATCAAATCAGCAAATCAGGGCGTCTGGACATCAGTTGACGTGCTGTTACAATCGCCCACACCTAAACAGGCGGATACGGTATCGTTCCGTCATGGATGGCAAACTGCATAAGCCATAAAAAAACAGGGAGACATTTATGAAGCTTCGCCTGTCGGCGCTTGCTCTGGGAACTACGCTTCTGGTGGGGTGTGCGAGTTCCGGTACAGATCAGCAAGGGCGTTCTGACCCGTTAGAAGGGTTCAACCGCACCATGTACAACTTCAACTTCAACGTATTAGACCCGTATATTGTTCGACCGGTCGCTGTCGCCTGGCGTGATTATGTTCCGCAACCGGCGCGTAATGGTTTGAGCAACTTTACTGGCAACCTTGAAGAACCTGCGGTGATGGTTAACTACTTCTTGCAGGGCGACCCTTATCAGGGGATGGTCCACTTTACCCGCTTTTTCCTGAACACCATTTTGGGGATGGGCGGCTTTATTGATGTTGCAGGGATGGCGAACCCGAAACTGCAACGGACTGAACCTCACCGCTTCGGTAGTACGCTTGGTCATTATGGCGTGGGTTATGGGCCTTACGTTCAGTTACCGTTCTACGGTAGCTTCACGCTGCGTGATGACGGTGGTGATATGGCGGATGCTCTTTACCCGGTTCTTTCCTGGCTGACCTGGCCGATGTCTGTGGGTAAATGGACGCTTGAAGGGATCGAAACCCGCGCTCAGCTGCTGGATTCCGATGGTCTGCTGCGTCAGTCGTCCGATCCTTATATTATGGTGCGCGAAGCGTACTTCCAGCGTCATGATTTCATCGCTAATGGCGGCGAACTCAAACCGCAGGAAAATCCGAACGCGCAAGCGATTCAGGATGATTTAAAAGATATCGATTCTGAATAAGAAACAAATAAAAAAGGTGAGTCGCAAAACTCACCTTTTTTGTTGTTATCCCTCAATTACCACAAGTAAAAGGAGATAAACCGACAATGACCCGGACGTAATGATGTAAAAATACTGATGTTTGTCACTGACTATTTCCGATATTCAGGCGTTGAAAAATCAAAAAACTGGAAAAATAATTTTAAATATCATCAAAATTAACACCTAGTGCAGATAGTTGATTAATTTCATTTTGATATTTCGTCTGGCGATTTTGAAGTCTTTTTTCAACTTTATCTTCGAGATTCTTAAAGTCTTTGTATTTATTTTCAGGATGGTCAACGTCAACTTTGTTAGCGAATAAAGTAGAAATTATTTCTTTTACATTATCGCGTCTAAATTTTGCATCGTCCACTTGAAAATTATATCTTATTGCTCGACCTAAACGTTTAAAAACTTCGTTAGGTTCTCTCAGTCTTTCCCCGTTGAGCTCGTTTACAACCTGATGATCGGAACCAGTTGCAAATGATTCTGCCATGATAGCTTTACTGCTTTCAAACCACGCTGAAGCACTCCTGGCGTTTTCACTACAATATTGGGTGAGACTATCACCATTAATACGAATTCCTCTTTGAATGTGGTAGTCGTCCTGATCGTAGTAACCGAGAGATAAGTAATCATTTCCGTTTTTATTTTTAATTACAATAGCGAGAGAGTCGCCTTTTTTATCTTTACCGTACCAGGTAAATAAGTCAGTTGGTTCGCTTTTCCCGCTCTCATCAAATTCCGTTACCGTATGTCTGAGTTTGTGTGATATCTTATCGAAGATAAAACCAGGATCTCCATCATATATTTCTTTTAATGCGCTGAAGATCATTTCCTTGTTATTGATATCATGAGTCTTCTCAACTATGTTGTCATTAATGATAGTACGGACGAGTTCTTTGTCTTTATAGTTCGCAGGTAATTCTATTGGTTCTTGGTTGTCGATACCAATAGTAATATGGTCTGTATCATTGGAGCCAATATCAATATAAGTAACTGAGGAATTATTAATATTAGATCTATAAGGATCGTCGTTTACTCGTATGGCGTTTTTTATAAGCTCAAGTAGATGTTTAATACAGGTGCTTATTCCTTCCTTACCATTAAAAAGGTTTTTGAACTCTTGTACTAATCCATTAATTTCATCATTGTTATTTTCATTGATGGATTCTGGGTAAGCTGCGCTGGTATTGTTGATTGAAATAGATGGTAGCATGATTTTATTCCATGTTGATTGATTTGTTACAAATATATATTACCTAATGAAATAGACTATCAAAAAACGCTCATTTATTTAGAACCTATCTTTAATTTGAGTGTATAAGCGCACAATAGCCAGGGGGGTTGAGTATCCTGGAAATGCAGAAAAGTAAACTCTTTGAGAAGGACGAGCAGAACGCTTGAAAATATGCATTTCCCTTCAGGTTTGTCTGTGGATACCACTTACTGATTTGAAAGGGCAAGCTGCCATCAGGCTGTTTGCAAAACTCAGGAGGCAAGCAATGAGGAAACTACTTTCGGTGAAGTGGGGGAGTTAAAGTCACCTGCATAGCAGGTGACTTTATCCAGGCGAACGCGTTATCAGAACGCGTAGTTAAAGTTAGTACCGAACAGCCAGGCTTTACCTTCAGACTCGAACTGGTATGGGCCTTCGTTAATTTTCACGCTCTGACCGTGCATATAAGAAACACCAACGTCGACTGAAGCATCTTTATTAAATGCGTAAGTCGTACCTGCACTCAGCCAGAAACGGTCCTGGTCCGGAATGGAGATAGAACGATTCTGAGCCGGAACTGGGCTGTCATCAAAGGCGATACCGGTACGGAAGGTCCAGTTATCATCGTAGTAATAAGTGGTACCCAACGCGATGCGGTAAGCATCTTTAAAGCCTTCATGTTTCTGGAACAGCGTGTCGCCACTGGTTGAGGTCGCTTTCAGCTGCTGGAACTGACTCCAGCTGGTGTAAGCCAGGCTATAGTGAATCGCCCACTGTGGATCAACACGGTTATAACCTGACACTTCCCACATTTCAGGCAGGTTCAGCGTCAGATAACCCGATTGCGTTGCGCCACCTGTCGCGGTAGGAATTGGCAAACCGTAGTTATTAAACGCACGATTAAGATCGCTGCTGTAGTTACCTTTGAAGTCAATTTTCACTTCAGAACGGTAGGTCAGTGCATAGCGGTTATTTTTATCCAGTTCATACAGGATTCCGGCGTTCCAGCCAAAGCCCCACTGGTTACCGTTCAGATGAGCGATTTTGGTATTACTGTCGATACCGTTGGCGGTAGCTGCCAATGCTTGCCCTTGAGGAGTTTGCCCGGCAGGAGATTGCATAATCTGACCAGCAACCAACTGCCCCAGATCGCCTGCGAAACGTTCAATTTTCGCGCGAGCGTAGATGGCGTTGAAACCAAGACCAAAGCTCCATGCATTATTTAAGCGATACGCACCGCTTAAGTTCAGGTTCATGGTTTCAAGGTCAGTTGTACCCCCGACAGAGCCGCCTGCATAAGTATCATTAAACTCTGTTGCCAGACCATAGTTAGAGGTAATAGAAGCGCCCCAACCAAATTGGTCGTTAATCGGTGCAACAAAGTGCATGTTCGGAACCCATGCCGTAGGCGCGATGTTATCGGCTTTCAGGCTACGACCAGACGGAGACGTTCCGCTGATATTCACATCCGGGTCAATATAAACCGCACCCGCAGAAAATGTCGGGCGGTCAAACATGGTAATCAATGCGGGGTTACGGCTAACGTTACCTGCATCATCGGCAATTGCGCCTTCCCCTGAATAAGCCCGGCCCAGGCCAGAGGAAGAAAATTCGTTTAACTGAAAGCCTGCCGACCAGGCCTGGGTGGAGATAAGTGCCACTGCGACTGCGAGAGCAGACTTTGTAAACAGGGTTTTCTGGCTCATGACCATAACCTCAATGATTTATTTTTATACAAACTATGTTACGTGCTGTAACAGGAGCGCGAAGTGTAGGGTCTGAGGTACATCTTAGAAATCAGACCAGTGGCGAGAGTATAGGTCGGACCAGCTAGAATGTTGCAAGTATGTTTCCATCTTTTTTCAAATATGATCTAAGAAACGCGATCCAGCTGGCAAAATTTGGAGGTTGCGCACTCGCGGATTCGGGTGAATTTTGTTTTAGATCATTTTTAAGTGTGATTTCGGTCACTTATCCGATTTTGCAGAATTAACAACTGGAGCAGCACTTTCCGGAAGCGTAAAATATCCACAACGTTTATCTGGCACCTTGGGTGCACATACAGAGGAAATCAACGATGAGTAAATGTAGTGCTGATGAAACCCCGGTTTGCTGCTGTATGGATGTTGGCACCATTATGGACAACTCCGACTGCACCGCGTCTTACAGCCGCGTGTTTGCAAACCGCGCAGAAGCAGAACAAACGCTGGCGGCGCTGACTGAAAAATCCCGTAGCGTGAAATCCGAACCGTGCAAAATCTCCCCGACTTTCACTGAAGAGTCTGACGGTGTGCGCCTGGATATCGATTTCACTTTTGCCTGCGAAGCTGAAATGCTGATCTTCCAGCTGGGTCTGCGTTAATTCCTCTCGGGTACGTACGCCCCTGTCAGTTGCTGGCAGGGGCGTTTTCTTTTCTTTCTTCTGTCTTCACTGTGTCATAGCTCCCACTTTCCTTTTTCTCCGCTTGGCTAAATGTAAAAAAATGGTTAAGACTATGATCAGGTCAGACCACTTTATTTATTTTTTTACAGGGGAGTGTTATGGGTCAGGTTTTACCACTGGTTACCCGCCAGGGCGATCGTATCGCCATTGTTAGCGGTTTACGTACGCCTTTTGCCCGCCAGGCGACGGCTTTTCATGGCATTCCCACGGTTGATTTAGGGAAGATGGTGGTAGGCGAACTGCTGGCACGCAGCGAGATCCCCGCTGAAGTGATTGAACAGCTGGTCTTTGGTCAGGTCGTACAAATGCCTGAAGCCCCCAACATTGCGCGTGAAATTGTTCTCGGTACCGGAATGAATGTGCATACCGATGCTTACAGCGTCAGCCGCGCTTGCGCTACCAGTTTCCAAGCGGTTGCAAACGTCGCAGAAAGCCTGATGGCGGGAACTATCCGAGCGGGGATTGCCGGTGGGGCAGATTCCTCTTCCGTATTGCCAATTGGCGTCAGTAAAAAACTGGCGTACGTGCTGGTTGATGTCAACAAAGCTCGAACCATGAGCCAGCGCCTGAAACTCTTCTCTCGCCTGCGTTTGCGCGACTTAATGCCCGTACCGCCTGCGGTAGCAGAATATTCTACTGGCTTGCGGATGGGCGACACCGCCGAACAAATGGCGAAAACCTACGGCATCACCCGAGAACAGCAAGATGCATTAGCGCACCGTTCGCATCAGCGTGCCGCTCAGGCATGGTCAGACGGAAAACTCAAAGAAGAGGTGATGACTGCCTTTATCCCTCCTTATAAACAACCGCTTGTCGAAGACAACAATATTCGCGGTAATTCCTCGCTTGCCGATTACGCAAAGCTGCGCCCGGCGTTTGATCGCAAACACGGAACGGTAACGGCGGCAAACAGTACGCCGCTGACCGATGGCGCGGCAGCGGTGATCCTGATGACTGAATCCCGGGCGAAAGAATTAGGGCTGGTGCCGCTGGGGTATCTGCGCAGCTACGCATTTACTGCGATTGATGTCTGGCAGGACATGTTGCTCGGTCCAGCCTGGTCAACACCGCTGGCGCTGGAACGTGCCGGTTTGACGATGAGCGAACTGACATTGATCGATATGCACGAAGCCTTTGCAGCTCAGACACTGGCGAATATTCAGTTGCTGGGTAGTGAACGTTTTGCTCGTGAAGTACTGGGGCGTGCACATGCCACTGGCGAAGTGGACGATAGCAAATTTAACGTGCTTGGCGGTTCGATTGCTTACGGACATCCCTTCGCGGCGACCGGCGCGCGGATGATTACCCAGACATTGCATGAACTTCGCCGTCGCGGCGGTGGATTTGGTTTAGTTACCGCCTGTGCTGCCGGTGGGCTTGGCGCGGCAATGGTTCTGGAGGCGGAATAATGGAAATGGCATCAGCGTTTACTCTTAATGTTCGTCTGGACAACATTGCTATCATCACCATCGACGTACCGGATGAGAAAATGAATACCCTGAAGGCGGAATTTGCCTCGCAGGTGCGCGCCATTATTAAGCAACTCCGTGAAAACAAAGAGTTGCGCGGCGTGGTGTTTATCTCCGCGAAACCGGACAATTTTATCGCCGGAGCAGACATCAACATGATTGGCAACTGCAAAACGGCGCAAGAAGCGGAAGCACTGGCGCGGCAGGGCCAACAGTTGATGGCGGAGATTCATGCTTTGCCCATTCCGGTTATCGCGGCTATTCATGGCGCTTGCCTGGGCGGTGGGCTGGAGCTGGCGCTGGCGTGCCACGGTCGCGTTTGTACTGACGATCCTAAAACGGTGCTCGGTTTGCCTGAAGTACAACTTGGATTGTTACCCGGTTCAGGCGGCACCCAGCGTTTACCGCGTCTGATAGGCGTCAGTACAGCATTAGAGATGATTCTCACCGGAAAACAACTTCGGGCGAAACAGGCATTAAAGCTGGGGCTGGTGGATGACGTTGTTCCGCACTCCATTTTGCTGGAAGCCGCTGTTGAGCTGGCGAAGAAGGATCGCCCATCTTCCCGCCCTCTACCTGTACGCGAGCGTATTCTGGCGGGGCCGTTAGGTCGTGCGCTGCTGTTCAAAATGGTCGGCAAGAAAACAGAACACAAAACTCAAGGCAATTATCCGGCGACAGAACGCATCCTGGAGGTTGTTGAAACGGGATTAGCGCAGGGCACCAGCAGCGGCTATGACGCTGAAGCTCGCGCCTTTGGCGAACTGGCGATGACGCCGCAATCGCAAGCTTTGCGTAGTATCTTTTTTGCCAGTACGGACGTGAAGAAAGATCCCGGTAGTGATGCACCGCCTGCGCCATTAAACAGCGTGGGAATTTTAGGTGGTGGCTTGATGGGCGGCGGTATTGCTTATGTCACTGCTTGTAAAGCGGGGCTTCCGGTCAGAATTAAAGATATCAACCCGCAGGGCATAAATCATGCGCTGAAGTACAGTTGGGATCAGCTGGAGGGCAAAGTTCGCCGTCGTCATCTCAAAGCCAGCGAACGTGACAAACAGCTGGCATTAATCTCCGGAACGACGGACTATCGCGGCTTTGCCCATCGCGATCTGATTATTGAAGCGGTGTTTGAAAATCTCGAATTAAAACAACAGATGGTGGCGGAAGTGGAGCAAAATTGCGCCGCTCATACCATTTTTGCTTCGAACACGTCATCTTTACCGATTGGTGATATCGCCGCTCACGCCGCGCGACCTGAGCAAGTTATTGGCCTGCATTTCTTCAGTCCGGTGGAAAAAATGCCGCTGGTAGAGATTATTCCTCATGCGGGTACATCGGCGCAAACCATCGCCACTACGGTAAAACTGGCGAAAAAACAGGGCAAAACGCCCATTGTCGTGCGTGACAAAGCCGGGTTTTACGTCAATCGCATCTTAGCGCCTTACATTAATGAAGCTATCCGCATGCTGACCGAAGGTGAACGGGTAGAGCACATTGATGCCGCGCTAGTGAAATTTGGTTTTCCGGTAGGCCCAATCCAACTTTTGGATGAGGTAGGAATCGACACCGGGACTAAAATTATTCCTGTACTGGAAGCCGCTTATGGAGAACGTTTTAGCGCGCCTGCAAATGTTGTTTCTTCAATTTTGAACGACGATCGCAAAGGCAGAAAAAATGGTCGGGGTTTCTATCTTTATGGTCAGAAAGGGCGTAAAAGCAAAAAACAGGTCGATCCTGCCATTTACCCGCTCATTGGCGCACAAGGGCAGGGGCGACTCTCCGCACCGCAGGTTGCTGAACGGTGTGTGATGTTGATGCTGAATGAAGCAGTACGTTGTGTTGATGAGCAGGTTATCCGTAGCGTGCGTGACGGGGATATTGGTGCGGTATTTGGCATTGGTTTTCCGCCATTTCTCGGTGGACCGTTCCGCTATATCGATTCTCTCGGCGCGGGCGAAGTGGTTGCAATAATGCAACGACTGGCCACGCAGTATGGTTCCCGTTTTACCCCTTGCGAGCGTTTGGTCGAGATGGGCGCGCGTGGGGAAAGTTTTTGGAAAACAACTGCAACTGACCTGCAATAAGAAGGTCAAAGCTATATGAATCCGCGCTGAATGGCGGAGTGTTGGTCAAAATGTAAACGCATATTGACTATACTTACGCCATTGAGGTAAAAAACAGCGTTTCATTCGGTGAATGGATAAGGCACAATGCCGGCCACCGTTTTCTTTCTCTGGTTTCAGATGAAAGAAAACGGGCGAATCTGGTTAACAAAAGCGGTGCAATATGCAAGTTTTTATCATGCGTCACGGCGACGCAGCCCTCGATTCCGCCAGTGATTCGGTTCGTCCTCTGACCACTAATGGTTGTGACGAATCTCGCCTGATGGCGAACTGGCTGAAAGGTCAAAAAGTGGAAATCGAACGCGTTCTGGTGAGCCCGTTCCTGCGAGCCGAGCAAACACTGGAAGAAGTAGGGGATTGTCTGAACCTGCCTTCCAGTGCAGAAGTTCTGCCGGAGTTAACGCCCTGCGGCGATGTTGGTCTGGTCAGTGCCTATTTGCAGGCGTTGACCAATGAAGGTGTTGCTTCGGTACTGGTGATCTCTCACTTACCGTTAGTCGGGTATCTGGTTGCCGAGTTATGTCCGGGCGAAACGCCGCCTATGTTTACCACCTCGGCCATTGCCAGCGTAACGCTTGATGAAAGCGGAAACGGTACATTCAACTGGCAGATGAGCCCGTGTAATCTGAAGATGGCAAAAGCTATCTGATGTGTTCCAAATTATGCCCAATGAGGTAGATTCATTGGGCATAATTGCTCATTAGGCAGCGGATATCTGTCAACCTCACTACTATCGAAGACTCTCCTTATCTATAAATAAAACACTTTCTACATTCATTCGGAAATTATTCTTCTACGCGTATCTTGATTTTGCCCAAAGTTACATGTTGAAATGAATAATATCTGTTTGACACTCATTGTCATTTATTAATACAGATAATAGAGAAAATAGAGTTGAATAATCAGGCAGGATGTAATTGAAACTTGATTAAATTCTGGCTATAGTGTTTATATATTATATTGTCAAAAGTGGATAAATGCCAATCGCATTATATGTTCATTGTTTGTTTTTTAAGCTGTTGATATTCATTATTGATATACTTTCTATTTTTTCTAAATACTTATTCCGTATTTTTTAAGGATGTCCTGGTAATGCTGCCAACTTACTGATTTAGTGTATGATGGTGATTTTAAGGTGCTTGCGTGGCTTCCATTTCCATCAG
>NZ_JBDYCV010000112.1:0-11252 GCF_040495915.1 Shigella sp. FJ200513
ATCGGTGGAGCTGCATGACAAGGTCATCGGGCATTATCTGAACATAAAACACTATCAGTAAGTTGGAGTCATTACCTCTCTTGAGATATATATTCCCGGTTATCTATTGTGGGAATTTAATTTAAGTGCAGAAGTAATATTTTCGCCGTATTTTATTCGGAATATCCTGCTTATCCTCGTGCTGTTTCTCACGTAGTCTATAATTTCCTTTTTAAGCCCACAGGAGAGCAACAATGACAATCCATAAGAAAGGTCAGGCACACTGGGAAGGCGATATCAAACGCGGGAAGGGAACAGTATCCACCGAGAGCGGCGTGCTGAACCAACAGCCGTATGGATTTAACACGCGTTTTGAAGGCGAAAAAGGAACCAACCCTGAAGAACTGATTGGCGCAGCGCATGCCGCATGTTTCTCAATGGCGCTTTCATTAATGCTGGGGGAAGCGGGATTCACGCCAACATCAATTGATACCACCGCCGATGTGTCGCTGGATAAAGTGGATGCCGGTTTTGCGATTACGAAAATCGCACTGAAGAGTGAAGTTGCGGTGCCGGGTATTGATGCCTCTACCTTTGACGGCATCATCCAGAAAGCAAAAGCAGGATGCCCGGTCTCTCAGGTACTGAAAGCGGAAATTACGCTGGATTACCAGTTGAAATCGTAAAGCATTGCCGGATGACGCGTCAGGCGCGTGAATGCCTGATGCGTTGTTAGCATCTCTACAGCGCCCGCCAGCACCGGAGGTCACGTCCGTCCTCCCTTATTGCTAATGATTGCCGGACTTCACATCCGTGGGTTGCCAGAGGGCAACGTTCGTAGAAAAAACAGCCTTGCGGCAACGTGCGGTTTCCCGGCAGATCCGTTTTACGTAATGCTCATTCTTCCTCCAGCGGTTTATCAATGGCGGGGAGGGAATCCAGCAATAATCGGGTGTATGGATGTGCCGAAGCAGTCAACACCTGTTGCGCGTCGCCCAGTTCTACAATCTGCCCGAGATACATCACCGCCACCCGATCGCTCATATGACGTATCACCGAGACATTGTGTGAAATCAGCACATAAGTCAGCCCGTGATTTTCCTGTAGCGTTACCAGCAAATTGAGGATCTGCGCCTGCACGGAGATATCCAGCGCCGAGGTTGGCTCATCAAGCACAATCACGTCAGGCTGCGAAGAGAGTGCTCTGGCAATGGCGATGCGTTGCCGCTGCCCGCCGGAGAACGCATGAGGCAGGCGGTCGAGATACTCCGGACGAATACCCACCTGCACAGCCAACTCCTCTGCCAACGCTCGCCGCTGTTGTTCACTACTACGCTTAGCTATCCAGAGCGATTCTGTGATGATGCGCCACACCGGTAAGCGCGGATTAAGCGAAGAGAGCGGGTCCTGAAACACCATCTGCATAATGCGTTGTGAGCCTGAACGGATGTACTGCCCGTGGCTCGGTTGCAGCATGCCCATTAAAAGCTGTGCGAGGGTGCTTTTGCCGCAGCCTGACTCGCCGACGATCCCTAAGGTTTCACCACGGCGGATCTGTAAATCAATACCATTAATGGCATGAACATGTTCCGTAGATTTGCCAAGCCAGTTTTTACGGGCCGGAAAATTGATATGGACGTCGCGTAACGTTAATAACGTGTCAGACACTTATGACCTCCTGCTGCGGATACCAACAGGTGCAGTGCTGGTTGTTGTCACCACACGCTGTCAGCGCACACTGTGCACCTGCCGCATAGCAACGATCGCGAAAAGCGCAGCCGTCAGGCAAATGGGTGAGGTTTGGTACCGTCCCTGGAATGGCGGGTAATGGCTGGCGTGGTACTCCATGTTCTGGTGCGCATTGCAGCAAACCAATGGTATACGGATGCCGGGGATGATGGATAACGTCTGCCGTCCCGCCGCTTTCAATTACGCTTCCGGCATACATCACGTAAACGCTATCGCACAGTTGCGACACCACGGCCATATCATGGCTGATGAACAGTACCGCAGTTCCACTGGCGCGTGCTTTATGTTTAAGCAAACGCAGTACCTGCAACTGTACTGTGACGTCCAGCGCCGTCGTCGGTTCGCCGGCAATAATCAATTGCGGCTCGCAGGAGAATGCCGGCGCAATCATTACCCGCTGGCGCATACCACCTGAAAGCTCAAACGGATAGCGCGACATAACTTCCACGGCATCCGGGATTTGCATCTCTTCCAGCAGTGCAATCGCTTTAGCTCTGGCTTCCCGACGACTTATTGGTTGATGATGGCGGATTACGTCCATCATCTGAAGACCTATTCGACGTGTCGGATTAAGGGCGGTCATCGGTTCCTGAAAGATCATCGCCACTCGTGCGCCGCGCCACTGACGAAGCTGTTTTTCCCGAGCGTTAAGAACATCTTCTCCCAGCAGTGAAATCTGCCCCCGATGTACGCAATAACTGCCCGTCGGTAGCAGACGCATAATCAGCATTGCGGTGACTGATTTACCTGAGCCGGATTCTCCCACCAGACCGACAATTTCGCCGCGGTTAATCTGCAAGGACACATTGTTGAGCGCGTGAACATCACCGTTAAAACCGGGGAAACTCAAATGCAGCTGTTGAATGTCCAGAACGGGTTGGGTCATGACTGCTTTCCTCCTGCTTTCGGGTCAAGCAGATCGCGAATACCATCACCAAAGAGATTAAACCCGACGGAGGTAAGCAAAATCGCTGCCCCCGGAAATGCGCAATACCACCACTGATCGAGTACATAGTTGCGACCATTCGCTACCATCGCGCCCCATTCAGCACTCGGTTGTTGAGCACCCAGGCCAATAAATCCCAACGTGGCGGCCATTAAAATCGCGCTACCGATATCCAGCGATGCCTGCACGATCAGCGGCGGTAGGGAGTTACGTAAAATATGCCAGTTGATCAGATGCCAACGAGACGCGCCAAAGGTTTTCGCCGCCTGAACATAGGTATACTGGCGTACAACTAATGCTTGCCCCCGCGCCAAGCGCACATAAAAGGGAATTCGCACAATAGCAATCGCCAGCATGGCGTTAAATAAACTCGGCCCGAGAGCGGCAGCCAGTGCCATTGTCAGTACCAACGAAGGAATCGACAGCATAATGTCCATGATGCGCATGATGATGGCGTCTGCGCGTCCGCCAAGCACACCGGATAGACATCCGAGTAGCGAACCAATCATACCCGCAATGGCGACCACCACTAATCCGGCGAGAATTGATTGCTGACTGCCGACCAGTACGCGGCTAAACAGATCGCGTCCCACTTCATCGGTGCCAAACCAGTGCGCCGCAGAAGGCGGCAAAAGGCGGGCGGTTAAATCAATGGCGTTGGGATCATGCGTCGCCAGCCACGGTGAAAAAATCATCATCAGTCGCATTAATACAATGATGACTGCGCCGGTCACGGTGAGCGGACTGCCTTTCAGCATCCATACCAGTTTTGCACCGTTAAATCGCGTTTGTTTTTGTGGGCGTACGGCGGACGTTTCCTCGCTTAGCATCATTCACCACCTCCACGTCATCACGAAGCGTCAGGTCGAGCGCCGTGCCACGGCTGTGATTAGAACCGACCGTCACATCAACAACATATTGCGGGTCTGGGCAGGCTTGCCACAACATCGCCTGTGCTTGTTGTGGGCGATACGCATCGTAAATCACCAGTTGTAAGCCTGACAGCTGGGCGATACTGATACTTTTCGCCAGCGCGGTAATCGCATCTTTATGTAGCAGACAACGCGCTTGCTGATAAATAGCTTTACCTGTGATGTTATCAACGCAGGCATATTTCAATTCGATCTCCAGATCAGGGAAGATCACGGCTAAATCAACCAGTTCGGTGGTATCCGACATAAACGGTTCCTGTATAAGACAAAAATTGCTGCGCTTTCCGCTTATGCAGATCTCATGCCATGCCGGGATAAGCGCCAGAATGCTGGCTTAAAGTTATATTTTTTAACTTTTGATCAACATTTGTGCAGCGTAGTGCAGTTTTGGTGCAAGAGGGAAAGTTAAGGAAGGAATCTCCCGGAATCGTAGCTGAAATCACAGTATTTAAGTGACAGTGTCACCTTAAAGGAAAACCCGCGAGTGCGGGCGAGAGGAATTTGTCAGATTTTCAGCGGTAACACGCTGCTCATCCAGCCTGGAATTTCTTCGGCGGGAAGGGGGCGGGAAAAGAAATATCCCTGAATAACGCGACAGTGGATCTTACGTAGCATCTCAAATTGCTCTTTGGTTTCGACCCCTTCCGCCACGACGGTTAAATTGAGGCTTTGCCCAATGCTGGTAATGGCTTCAAGTAAGGCCAGGATGCGTTTTTCCGTCAGACAACGATCGACAAAGCTTTTGTCAATTTTGATTTCCGTTACCGGAAGACTGACTAAGCGGGATAATCCGGAAAAGCCCGTGCCAAAATCATCTACCGATAAACCCACGCCCATATCACGCAGGATCTGAATGCGCTTAAAGATTTCGGTATCGTGTTCCATCATCATGCTTTCCGTGATTTCCACCGTCAGCTGGTGGCCGTCAATACCCCAGGCTTGCATTGCATCAGACACCTGATTAGGCAGCTGATTACTGCGAAAGTGCAGCGCCGACAAGTTCACGGATAACGCCGGGATATGAATATTCTGGCTACGCCATTCTGCTAACTGACGGCAAGCTTCCGCGATGACCCAGCGCCCAATATTTTCGATTTCACCAATCTCTTCTGCGAGAGGAATGAGACTTTACGCAGAATTTCATCGCCAGTGTTATGGCCCCACGTATCGTTGATCTCTTTGAATTTATCAACGTCAATAATCAGCACTGACAGCGGTGTACCGGTCCGGTTGGCATGGGCAATTTCGCGTTTGAAGATAGTCGGCAGGAAACGGCGGTTAAGTAATTTCGTCAGTACATCCATACCGACTTCGTGGCGCGATACTTCTTCAAACAATTCACGCAGCAAGGTAATAATCTGCGATACGGTATTTCTTATCTGTAATAGAAATTTCACCCGCAAACTTCTGTTATTCAAAATCCTGGTGTTACGCATGGTTTGATTGAAAATACCGTCGAAATCCTGAATCAGACGGGAGATATGGCCCACTTCGGCAATGCCGCTAAAATAATGTCGACCTTTATGGTTAAACCACAGGCCAAAATCAGCCTGGCTTAAAGGCAAACTGCTGCCTAAATCAGAATCCAGCAGGACTTTATAGATAATATCTATTTCCCATGAAAGTATTGAGGCTATTTGCCGTTCTTTTTCTTCTTCGGCGTTTTCCAGTAACGAGAAGATACGATAGTTTTCATCTTCCTTTGAGGCACTACTGTCACTAAAGGTAAACGCGCGGGTCATCACTTCCATCGCGATATCAATACTGTTAATCGAGAAATGGTAGACCTGAAGTTTTTCTGCGGCGGAATAATCCGAAGAGAAGATTACCGGATAGAGGATTTTTTTCAGCACCCGAAACCCCATCTCGACAATTTCTACCGGAATTCCTATGCGGGCATGCACTTCCGCGACGGTATGCTGGATTTGTATTAGCCTTTCGACATCGTCAACCTGGGCAGAAAGCACGTTAATAATCCAGCGTTCCATCGCACTTTTCAACTGCCGCTCAACTTGTTCATTACTCA
The DNA here is from genome assembly GCF_040495915.1 of Shigella sp. FJ200513. Taxonomy (NCBI): domain Bacteria; kingdom Pseudomonadati; phylum Pseudomonadota; class Gammaproteobacteria; order Enterobacterales; family Enterobacteriaceae; genus Shigella; species Shigella sp. FJ200513. The sequence goes on from NZ_JBDYCV010000112.1 coordinate 5,633, forward strand.
AGAATTCTTCGGCATGCGGGTCGATGCGGACAATTCGATAAAACTCGATACTCAGATAATGAGCATGCGCAAGGGCAATTTCTGCGGCTTTAGCACGAATGAGAGGATCTGCCTGTTCGACAAGTCCGGTCCACTCATCTTTCATTCTTTTAAAATACATCTCCATAATTCACACCCTTATAAGGCTGGGAAATCAGACGGAATCAAAACGAAACGCAACGTGCGAGATCGACTAACTGCACCATATTCTCCTGAAATATGAAGATATACTGAAAAGAAATAAGCGACTTAAGACAGTTTCAATCTACGCTACTGTTCTTCAGAAGAGTATAGCCCATCGTAATTATTTTTCGGTGACAGCGAATATCGTATGGTTTTTCATATTCATACATTTTTATTAGGGATTTATAGCTGTTTAACTAAGTGTGGTTAATTGCGTGGTTAATTTGACTTATGTAAGCATGATTACTAGTGGGATATTTCACAAGGTGTAACAAGCCGGTGGGTAAAGCACCGGCTTGTTACAAAGTAAGCATGGTAGTTTAACTGCCCCAACGACTTTGCAGATAGCTGACCGCTTGTTGAGTCTGCGGTTTATTCAGATAGTCCTCACGGAACAAGATGGTGCCGCTAATTTCTGGTACCGCATCGTTAAGATCGAGCTGCTTTTTCAGTTCCGGTACGCCGCCGTTAATCATCCAGTCTGGCTCTATCTTTGAAGGTTCACCCACTTTATAGAAGGCGATACCGATATACAGGCGGGTCCTGGTTGGTTTAACGACATCCGCCCACCATTTTGCCAACACGTCATAACGCGCGGCACTCCGTGAGAACGGCCAGTAAATTTGGGGAGCAATGTAATCCAGCAATCCTTGTTCCACCCATCGACGGGTGTCTGCGTAGGATTCGTCATAGGCTGCCGCGCCTCGGGTATCGGAACCGAGCGGATCGTGTGATCGGTTACGCCACACGCCTGCCGGGCTAACGCCAAATTCGACTCCCGGCTTAATGCTTTTAATGGTGTGTGATACCTTTGCAATTAACTGCTGAGTATTGTTGCGCCGCCAGTCTGCTTTTGACGCAAATGCGCCTCCGTATTTACGGTACGTTTCGTTATCATTTAGCCGTGAACCCGGTGATTCAGTATAGAAATAGTCGTCAAACTGCACGCCATCTACCGGATAGCGGGAAACCACTTCAGCGACTATTGATGTGATCCAGTCCTGAACCTCAGGGATGCCCGGGTCGAGGACAAAGCGATCGCCAGACGTTCTGATCCAGTCACGGTGTTGCACATAGACGCTCGCCGGTTGTTGAGACAGAGTGCTATTCAGTTCCCTGATAGTACCGGGCTTCGTATTAACCGATACGCGATAGGGGTTAAACCAGGCGTGTACTTTCATCCCACGCTTGTGGGCTTCGTCGAGCATGAATTGCAGCGGATCGTAACCCGGATTTTCACCAATCTTACCGGTCATAAGATCGGACCACGGCAAAATTTTCGATGGCCACAGGGCGGTACCGTCCGGCTTGACCTGGAAAAAGACCGTGTTTATGCCGAGACGTTGGAGATGATCCAGTTTGTCGATCATCGCCTGTTGTTGTACACGGGCTCGGCTGGTGGGATTACTAATGTTAACCGAGGAAACCGGTGGCCAGTCGAGGCGAGAAACCGTGGCCAGCCAGATGCCACGCATCGGTTGTGACGATTGTTGCGTCGTGGCTGGTGGCTTTGAACCTGCTGGTGGTGTCACCATGGACTCTGGAGGCGTGCTTTTACAACTACACAGTAAAAGTGCCAATGCAACCAGTATCGCTGGTCTTCTAATCGTTAATTTCTTGTTTCGGGAGCAGATATCCATATGTGCTGGTTTCCGGTAAACAGATGTGCGCTCATTCTCGTACTTATCCCGGTTAAGTCAATACGACAGCAAGCACGAAAAAGGGAGCGATGAATTATCGCTCCCTTGTCTTATAACCATTCAGACATGGTTAGTGTTTCTTGTCATTCATCACAATATAGTGTGGTGAACGTGCACGCGGGTGCAGGAAGAAGTGACCTTTTGGTGCGTTCTGACTGTTGATTGGCTCCAGAGTGACGCCGGTATTCGCTTTGCCTTTACGATCATGAACAGCATAGAGAATAAAGGGCAGGGCAAGTACCACCAGGAAACTAACAACCAGTAATTCAACATACATATCGGTAGAATCACCCTGGATGTTATCCGGCGGCAGGAAGGAAACAATAAACGCCATAATTGAAGTCAGCAGACCGACAATTGCCACGACCAGTTTCACCCCTTTACCACCAGGGATATTAAATGTGCGTTTTAAGTCAGGATGTTTAAGAACCAACACAATGTAGCCAATAAACAGCATGAAATAAGCACACAGATAAATCACCACCGTCAGCGCCAGTGCGATCAGGAAGGACATGTTGTTACCGCCACCGGTATTGGTGAGGATGATCAACGCGATAGAAGTAATCACCAGCTGCGAAATGACCAGCGTTACCGGTACGCCATTTTTGTTCATTTTAGCGAATGCCGCTGGCAGCAGGTTTTTCTGCGCTGTGACATACATCCCGCGAGAAGGACCAACAATCCAGGAGGCGATTTCCGCCAGAACACCCAGCAACAGCAGTGCGGAGATCACGCGAACCGTCCACTCAATTTCCGGTGCCACATGGGACATCAGAACGGTAAAGGTTTGCATTACCCCTGCGGAGAGGTTGATTTCATTACCCGGAATGACCATCGCAATAGACAAACCGCCAACAGAGCTTAAGCAGATTGCCGCCACCATCAGCAGTAACATAGCCAGTGGATAGTCGCGCCCGGGGTTGCTCATTTCATTGACGTGAGTTGCGGAAGCTTCTACGCCCATATAACTCAAAATGAAGGCAACAAATACAACCAGTGTGCCCACTTTAGAGAAGTCAGGGAAGAAGGTCTTCGAATCCATTTCGATAGCAACGGGGGCACCGGAGTGCAGGTAAATAGCCGCTAATGCGATCAAAATAAATGCAGGTAACAGGATACCGGCGAAGAAGCCAACTTTAGCAATTCGCGCCGTGTATTTCGTGCCACCAAACTGCGTTAATGCCAGCGCCCAAAGAATGATGAGTGCTGCAATAGTTTTGGTAATGGGGTCTTCATTCAGCGCTGGCCATTTCAGGATGTAGGAGAGTGCCCCTAACACGAAATAGAGCATCGGAATAAAACCAATGGCGATTTGCAGATAGCCAAATGAGATCGCTGCAAATCCCCATCTCGGACCCAGAGTATTTGATACCCAGGCGAAGACACCACCTTCTTCCCAGCCGTCGACGGTGGCCATTTCCGCAGCACAAAGTCCCACGGGAATAAACCATAAAATCCCGCCTAATAGCAGGAAGAAGACTAATGAAAAGCCCGATGTTGCGAAGGTAGGGTATTCATAAACAGCCATTACCATCGATGCCGTTATGGCAAAGAATCCGAGTAATGTGAGCTGCTTAGCTTTACCTGTCTGTACTGATGTAGCCATATTATCCCCCTAAAACGGTATTCCTGTCGGAACCGCACCTGTTTTGTTCTGAAGCGTATTCAGAACAATATTTTCCGTTGCTAATGCCAGTGAACAGACTTTGGAAATTATCCCGAAACGGGTTCGTTTCGGGACACCGTTACCGTTAAACGTTATCAGGTATGTTTAAAGCTGTTCTGCTGGGCAATACCCTGCAGTTTCGGGTGATCGCTGAGATATTTCAGGGAGGCTTTGTAGTCTTCCAGCAACAGTTCAGCAAAGTCCATTTCGAAGCCGCGACGACACATAATGCGCATCACCACGATGTCGGTGGCTTCACCGCCGAGAGTGAAGGCCGGAACCTGCCAGCCGCGCAGACGCAGACGTTCAGAGAGGTCGTACAGGGTGTATCCCGGATCTTCACCATCTTTCAGTTTGAAGCAAACCGCCGGGATGCCTTCGTCCGGGCGACCGGTACAGATGAACTCATACGGCCCCAGTTTGGCGATCTCATCCGCCAGATAGGCAGCGACCTGGTAGGAAGCATTCTGTACTTTGGTATAGCCTTCACGACCAAGGCGCAGGAATTCATAGTACTGTGCAATCACCTGACCCGCCGGGCGGGAGAAGTTGATGGCAAAAGTACCAATCTGACCACCGAGGTAGTCAACGTTGAACACCAGTTCCTGCGGCAGCGCTTCTTCGTCACGCCAGATAACCCAGCCGCAGCCCAGCGGAGCCAGACCGAATTTATGGCCTGAAGCACTGATCGATTTCACACGCGGCAGGCGGAAGTCCCAGACGATATCCGGGGCGACGAACGGTGCCAGAAAGCCACCGCTGGCGGCGTCGATGTGCATGTCGATGTCGATACCGGTGTCGGCCTGGAATTTATCCAGTGCATCGTGCAGCGGTTGCGGGAACTCATAGTTACCGGTGTAGGTCACGCCGAAAGTCGGCACCACGCCGATGGTATTTTCGTCGCAGGCTTCAATCATGCGTTTCGGGTCCATAAACAACTGACCGGGGCGCATAGGGATCTCACGCAGCTCCACATCCCAGTAGCGGGCGAATTTATGCCAGCAGATTTGCACCGGACCGCACACCAGGTTTGGTTTATCCGTTGGTTTGCCTGCAGCTTCCATACGCTTGCGCCAACGCCATTTCATCGCCATCCCGCCGAGCATACAGGCCTCGGAAGAACCAATGGTGTTGGTGCCAACGGCCTGACCATTTTTCGGCGCAGGCGCATGCCACAGATCGGCAACCATGTTTACGCAACGCAGGTCGATGGCTGCGGATTGCGGATATTCTTCTTTGTCGATCCAGTTTTTGTTAATGGATAAATCCATCAACTTGTGGACGTTTTCGTCGTCCCAGGTCTGGCAGAAAGTGGCCAGGTTCTGACGAGCGTTGCCATCAAGATATAATTCATCATTGATAATCTGAAATGCGACATCGTCGCGCATTTCGTGCAGCGGAAAACGTTTTGATTCTGCGATAGTGGAAATAGACTTCGCACCAAAACGTGAATCGAGTAGTTCCGACCTTAAATCCGTTACTTGCTTCTTATCCATTTTAAACTCCTTAAAATGATTGGATCGCATTAAAAAAGTAGGATTTATCGATAAAGTAAGCAAGTGCAAAGGACTCGTGTTTAAATAACAAAATCCTAATGTTATTTATCGTGAGATATTGTTGGAATGATATTTTTTCATTAAAAACAATGTAATAGAGAATTCTTGGGTGGTGGCAAGGTGTTTTATGTTGTTATTTTTATGCGCTTTCTGTGCCTCCTGAATTATCACGTAAAAATCAGGTATTAAAATATCACTATTAGTACTTGGTTATTATTTTGAACGCATTTATAAAATTATTACATAAAAATAGCGAATATTGCTAAAATCCCCGCCAACGATGTGTTGACGGGGCTGTTATTATTTTGGCAATAATACTCCGGTATAAGTATTTACCGGATGAGAAAGATATTGTTTAACGGCAGTGTTAACATTCTCTACCGTCATTTGTTTCAACAATTGGGTAATGACTCCAACTTACTGATAGTGTTTTATGTTCAGATAATGCCCGATGACCTTGTCATGCAGCTCCACCG
>NZ_JBDYCV010000113.1:0-11202 GCF_040495915.1 Shigella sp. FJ200513
CTGATGGAAATGGAAGCCACGCAAGCACCTTAAAATCACCATCATACACTAAATCAGTAAGTTGGCAGCATTACCGTTACGTAGATGAAAATACTTGTCACCGCTGCTACTTAATTCCGGTGGGAAATTATTTATTTCCGCATAATCAGCTATGTATTATTTGAAACAATTAGTTTGTAAATAATATAAATTGATAACATATCAAATACATCAAAAATACCATTCACAGGCATTATTAATATAGACCTCAATATAGCAATATCAAATTCCAATTAGTAATAAGATATGCTTTTAAATTGCATGCAAATAATTTTAAATGAGCGTTTTTTGATACTTTAGAGTGTTTCCTACCCTTTAATATCACTGTGTAGAGTTGATATCACTACAACAGAAACATGCATGTCATTTGTTTACTTCTCTTTTTACTACAGAAAAATTTATCTATTTTTCTAAACATCAGTTAAATACTCATAAAAGGTAACTATTATGTCTATGCCATTAAGCAATGCCGCTAATAACCAATTCAATACAAATAATCACTTCCTTCATCATCCAAAAGTCGACAGTGAGTTAACACGTCGATATGAATATGCACGCCTGGATACGGAAAATATCTATCTTCTGCCTCTTGCTCGTGGCAATAACCATAATTACGATGGAAAAAGCGTTGTCGAAATTAGAAAACTTAATATTGGCAAACAGTCCTGGCCATTTAATTATGTGACAGATACATGCAGAGAATTCAATGGTATTACAACAACAGGACGTATGCTCTATCGAAACTTGAAAATCACCTCAGCTTTAGACGAAATATATGGTGGTATATGTAAAAAGGCGCATGCTGCTACAGAGTTAGCAGAAGGTTTACGGCTAAATTTATTTATGAAGAGCCCTTTCGATCCTGTTGAGGACTATACAGTTCATGAAATAACATTAGGCCCTGGTTGCAATGTTCCTGGTTATGCCGGAACCACGATAGGATATATTTCAACCCTTCCAGCTTCTCAGGCAAAAAGATGGACCAATGAGCAGCCAAGAATTGATATCTATATTGATCAGATAATAACTGTCTCAGGGGTAGCAAATTCTTCCGGATTCGCCCTTGCCGCATTACTTAATGCTAATATTGAGATGGGAAATGACCCAATCATTGGTATAGAAGCCTATCCTGGTACCGCGGAGATCCATTCAAAAATGGGATATAACGTTATCCCCGGTGATGAAGATGCGCCACTCAAACGCATGACTCTGCAACCGTCATCTCTTCCAGAACTGTTTGAATTAAAAAATGGTGAATGGAATTATATTGGTAAATAGCCACTGAGAAGAATGAGTACTAATATTCAGGTTATACAGATATTTAAACAAAACCCTGCAATTTACAAAGTAATACTCATTGCGACTTCTTAATTTAAGAAAGCGCAAGGAACGTTTACCCTTGCGCTTATTATAATAAGTCAGGCGTCGACTTTATCCAGCGGCCATGAATCAAAGAGATAGCCGTCAAAATAAATATCGTCAACGTTCGAGAATTCCAGCAGACGTTGCTTAACGTTTTCCAGATGCTGCCACATTGCCAGCTTCGCCGCTCGGGCATCTTTTTTGATTAACGCGGCGAGGATCTGTTTGTGATCGCCCAACCACTCTTTGCGATACAGGCTGTCATCCAGATGGCTGTGCAACTGGATCCACATTGGATTGTTTTCCCGCCACTGCCAGGACTGACGGAATAACTCCACCAGCATGCTGTTATGCGTTGCTTCAGCAATGGCGAGATGGAACTGCATGTCACCGCTTTCGCTGCTACCCGGCGCGCTGGAAGCCAGTTCACGCTCTTCCAGTTGCAATGCCTGACGCATTTTGACGATATCTTCGCGGGTAGCCTGCAGTGCGGCAAACTCGGCGATGTTACTTTCCAGTAACTGACGCGCCTGTAACAGCTCAAAAGGACCCGCATCATTGCAGACGTTGGCATCCGGACTGTCTGTGTTGTGGCTGCCTGAGCTATCAAGCACATAGATACCGGCACCCCGGCGCACTTCCACCAGCCCTTTGATCTCCAGCATGATCAGCGCTTCACGTACCACCGTCCGCGTGACATCAAGCATTTCTGCAATTTCACGCTCCGGCGGCAGCCGTTCGCCAGGATTGTACGGCGTCTTTATGATCAGATCGTGGATCATCGCCCCGACTTCCTGGTAAGGTCTTTGCGCAGAGGTGACAGATTTCATGGTGTTGTGTCCGTTAGGTGCGGTTAATCAAATTTTTGCCGGATGCGGCGTGAACGCCTTATCCGGCCTACAACGGGCAATTTTACGGCCCCCGTTAATCTCAAACTATACCATTAGCACTGGAAGTTGGCACGTACAGGTGGGCAAAAAAACGAAAACTGGTCAACCAAATATCAGTTTGATTGACCAGTAAGTCTGTAGGGTAATCAGTTAGTTACAGCGCAGCCACACACTCGCGCGCACCGCGTTCGCACAGCTGCTGATATGCCGACGTCACCGCGCCAACAAAGTCGGCATTCTGCGGCAGATCATCGGCAAAAATACCGCTCAGGCCCAGCAGCGCTTTCACGCGGTCTGCGCCCTGATACTGCGCGTTAATCTTCTGGAACTCGGCCAGCATCGGGTCGACCACGTCAATGGCATTACCCTGCTCATCCACGCCCTGGGTGTAACCCATCCAGCCAGCCACGCCCAGCGCCAGGTGACGCCAGCTGCCGCCGTTTTGCAGGTGCAGACGCACCGGGTCCAGTAGACGCTGCGGTAACTTCTGGCTGCCGTCCATCGCAATCTGCCAGGTACGGTGACGCAGAGACGGGTTGCTGAAACGCTCGATCAGCAGCGTCGCATAGGCGTTCAGGTCCGTACCTTCCGGCATCGACAGCGTTGGCGCTTGTTCCTGCATCATCAGGGCAAAGGCCGCTTTGCGATAATCCGGGTTAGTCATGGTGTCGGCAATGGTTTCATAGCCGCCGAGGTAACCGAGGTACGCCAGGAAAGAGTGGCTGCCGTTCAGCATACGCAGCTTCATCATTTCGAACGGCACAACGTCTGCAACGAACTGTGTGCCCACTTTATCCCAGTCCGGGCGACCATTAACGAAGTTATCTTCAATCACCCACTGACGGAACGGTTCGCAGGCAATGGCGCACGGGTCGTAAACACCCAGCTGGTCAGCAATTTCCTGTAAGGTTTCTGGCGTCGCCGCCGGAACGATGCGGTCAACCATGGTGCACGGGAAGGTGACGTTCTCTTCAATCCATGCCGCTAGCTGCGGGTCACGCGCCTGAGCCAGCCCCAGTACCGCGACCTTCGCCACATGGCCGTTTTCACGCACGTTATCGCAGGACATCACCGTAAATGCTTTCAGCCCTTTTTCACGACGCAGACGCAAGGCTTCGACGATGTAACCAATCGCGGACTTCGGCGCAGTCGGGTTTTCCAGATCGTGCTTGATCAGCGGGTTATTGAGATCCAGTTGACCGCTTGCCGCATCAGCGCAGTAGCCTTTTTCCGTGACCGTTAGAGAGACAATCGCCGTTTGCGGACGCGCCATCGCGTTGAGAATACCTTCGCAGCCGTCGATTTCCGGATGCAGCGCTTCTTTCATCGAACCGATAATTTTCAGCTCGGTGCTTTCTGCGCCTTTTTCCGCTACGGTGTACAGCAGTTGCTGTTTTTTCAGGTTTTCGATCAGCATGCGGTCGTTGCCTGGCATCAGGTTAACTTCGCAGATGCCCCAGTCGCTGTCGGTGCTTTCCAGCAGATGATGGGTATACAGCGCCTGGTGCGCGCGGTGAAACGCCCCGCAACCGAGATGCACAATGCGTGATTCCAGACGAGAATGATCCCATGACGGGCGGGCAACCGGCAGATTGCTGTCAACAATAGTAGTCATCGTAAACTCCAGAATCCGTCTTCAGAGAGTGACGGCAAGGAAGAAGGAACCGGCACGGCGCGCAGCCATGCCGGTGGGTATTAACGGATAAAGAAAGCGCGCTGGATCGCCAGTTCGACACCGCGAACTTCGGCCAGGCCTTTCAGACGACCAATTGCGGAGTAACCAGGGTTGGTTTTCTTCTTCAGGTCGTCCAGCATCTGATGACCGTGGTCCGGACGCATCGGGATCAGGTCTTCTTTGCCTTCCGCTTTACGACGGTGTTCTTCTTCAACAATCGCTTTCACCACTTTGTACATATCAACGTCACCGTTCAGGTGCGCCGCTTCGTGGAAGGTTTTCGGGTTATCTTCACGCATGGTGGAGCGCAGATGGGTGAAGTAAATACGCGGACCGAACTGCTTGATCATATCAACCAGATCGTTGTCAGCACGCACGCCGTAGGAACCGGTGCACATGGTGAAACCGTTCGCCATGCTGTTTACGGTATCAACCATCCACTGCATATCTTCAATGGTGGAAACAATGCGCGGCAAGCCGAGGATCGGGCGCGGCGGATCGTCCGGGTGAACCGCCATACGCACGCCAACTTCTTCAGCAACTGGAATAATCGCTTTCAGGAAGACGGCAAAGTTTTCGCGCAGTTTGGCTTTGTCGATATCTTTGTACAGCTCCAGGTGCTTACGGAACTGGTCGAGGGTATACCCTTCTTCCGCGCCCGGCAGACCGGCAATGATGTTACGCGTCAGACGCGCTTTGTCTTCGTCGCTCATAGTGGCGAAGCGTTCAGCTGCCTGAGCAATTTCTTCTTCGGTGTAATCCGCTTCCGCGTCTGGACGTTTCAGGATATGCATTTCGAATGCAGCGAATTCGATCTGGTCGAAGCGCAGAGCTTTGGAGCCGTCTGGCAGCACGTATTCGAGGTCAGTACGGGTCCAGTCGAGCACCGGCATGAAGTTGTAGCACACGGTGCGAATGCCACACTGCGCCAGGTTGCGCAGAGTCTGCTGATAGTTAGCGATCCACTGCTCATAGTTGCCAGTGTGGGTTTTGATATCTTCGTGAATTGGTACGCTTTCTACGACAGACCACACCAGGCCTGCGTCTTCAACGATCGCCTTGCGTTTGAGGATCTCTTCTACGGACCATACTTCGCCGTTCGGGATATGGTGCAGCGCGGTAACCACGCCAGTTGCGCCCGCCTGACGGACATCAGCTAAAGAAACCGGATCGTTTGGGCCGTACCAGCGCCAGGTCTGTTCCATGATTTTTCCTCTTTCACATAGTGGGTTCCACAGCAAAGAGACGCGGAACCTTGGAGTTGTTTAGGTATCCGGATGAACAACCAGACCGCAGCCGTGGCGTTGCATCGGATGAGATGGCGTATAAGTTCTACCTTTTGGTAAGACATGTCAACCAGAATTCTGAAATTGGTTAACCGCGTCGCAAGAATTTCACTCTCATGGTTGTTGCTGCAAATTGCAGCAAAGGGTAATCGATGGTTATTGATCAGAGGATGTGACATTCATCGCAACAATGGTTGACCAATTTACATAACATGTCGCCCAAAATAACAACGGTTCAACCAAGTAAGGTAAAACGTTATGCATGTGCTTAACATTCTCTGGGTGGTATTCGGCATTGGCCTGATGCTGATACTGAATTTGAAGTTCAAAATCAATTCAATGGTGGCTTTGTTGGTGGCGGCGCTGTCCGTCGGGATGCTGGCAGGCATGGATTTGATGTCGCTGCTGCACACCATGAAAGCGGGCTTCGGCAACACGCTGGGAGAACTGGCTATCATCGTGGTGTTCGGTGCGGTCATCGGTAAATTGATGGTCGACTCCGGCGCGGCTCACCAGATAGCACATACGCTGCTGGCGCGTCTCGGTCTGCGCTATGTACAGCTGTCGGTGATTATCATCGGCCTTATTTTCGGTCTGGCGATGTTCTATGAAGTGGCCTTTATCATGTTAGCGCCGCTGGTTATTGTTATTGCCGCCGAAGCTAAAATTCCGTTCCTGAAACTGGCGATCCCGGCAGTAGCAGCTGCCACTACCGCACATTCACTGTTCCCACCGCAGCCGGGTCCGGTGGCGCTGGTGAATGCTTATGGCGCGGATATGGGGATGGTTTATATCTATGGCGTACTGGTGACGATCCCAAGTGTAATCTGCGCAGGTCTGATCCTGCCGAAGTTCCTCGGCAATCTTGAGCGCCCAACGCCATCATTCCTGAAAGCAGATCAACCGGTAGATATGAATAATCTGCCCTCTTTCGGCGTTTCGATTCTGGTGCCGCTGATCCCGGCGATCATTATGATCTCTACCACCATCGCCAATATCTGGCTGGTAAAAGATACCCCTGCCTGGGAAGTGGTTAACTTTATTGGTTCCTCGCCGATTGCGATGTTTATTGCGATGGTGGTTGCATTCGTACTCTTTGGCACCGCGCGTGGTCATGACATGCAGTGGGTGATGAACGCTTTTGAAAGCGCGGTGAAGAGTATTGCAATGGTGATTCTGATCATCGGTGCGGGTGGCGTGCTGAAGCAGACCATCATCGACACCGGCATTGGCGACACCATCGGCATGTTGATGTCCCACGGCAATATCTCGCCCTACATTATGGCATGGCTGATCACTGTGCTAATTCGTCTGGCGACGGGTCAGGGTGTCGTTTCGGCGATGACCGCCGCCGGGATTATCAGTGCTGCAATCCTTGATCCAGCAACCGGTCAGCTGGTTGGCGTGAATCCGGCGCTGCTGGTACTGGCGACGGCTGCGGGTTCCAACACCCTCACCCACATTAATGATGCATCTTTCTGGTTGTTCAAAGGTTACTTTGACCTGTCAGTAAAAGACACGTTGAAAACCTGGGGTCTGCTGGAGCTGGTCAACTCCGTGGTTGGGCTGATTATTGTGCTGATTATTAGCATGGTAGCGTAAAAGAACACCAGAGCCTGCCAATGGCAGGCTCAGACTGATGACTAAAGTCTAAAAATGTGCCCGGACAGTCCCCTCGCCCCTCCGGGGAGAGGGTTAGGGTGAGGGGAACAGACCAGTAAAGTGCGCTTTGTTTATGCCAGATGCGACGCTGACGCGTCTTATCTGGCCTACAAAGGGCTAACGTGCAGGTTTTGTAGGTCTGATAGCGTAGCGCCTCAGGTACCAGCATTAGCAATGCGCTGTAATTTTTTTATTGATAAACAAAAGTCACGCCAATAATCGATTGCACATTCCCTGCAGTCACCTGCCCTCCGGTACGTGCGTAATTTGCCGTTAATCCCAGACTTACCGCCGAAGTTCCTACTGCTCCTAACGATACCGTGTTATTCGCTGGAATAATCGTACCGTTGCGCGTCAACTGTACGCCGACGCCCTGCGCTGGTGAAAACGACGCGGTATTGGTGAAAATCGAGTTGCCCGCATCTGCGGTTGTGCCGGAGAGGTAATACCCCAGGTTTTGGCTTTTCGCACAATAAACGGTAAGAGGAATTGGCACTGAACCAGGGTAGTCCGGCAGAGTAACGGTGACATCACGAGCAGAAACATCACAACCGCCAGTGGGCACCACCACATCATTATTGGCGTAAATATTCCACACAAACTGAAAATCATCGCTGTTATAGTTGTTGGTCTGTCGCAAAATAAGCACGGCAATTAATGAACCAGCTTTAATAGCCACCCCGCCCGCACTGCTCACAGGCGTCAAATAAAGCGCCACCGGCCACGGCTTATCCGTTCTCGAATTATAAACAACCCGCGGCGTTTCGCTGGTGGTCGGAAATGGATAGCTACTGCCACTATATTTTACGGTCCCGGAAAAATTAGATAACACGCCGCCGTAAGCCGAGCCTCGTTGCAGTGTGACATAGTCTGTAATGGTTTCCGGATAATCGTTATGGCAAAAGATTTGCGTCGAAAGATCTACGACCAGGTTTTGCCCCACATTCACGACAGGCGCAAGGTTTACATAAACATTAGCGCTGCCACCGCCAATAGGGATAGCGGTACCATTGGCGGTTTTACAGGCGAATGACCAGGCATTTACCGACCAGCCCATCAGCAGTACAGCAAACAGGGTAATAGCTCGTTTCATTACAATTATCTCTTCGGGTTCAGCTGTAGGTATAGGTGATGCTAATCACTGCCTGAATGGTTCCCTGAGTGGCTCCGCCATTTACCGTCAATGCTCTGACCTGTAACGGGAAGTGCGCTGATTGTGAGGAATCATCCACCTGAACTGTTTTGGTTGCGCCAGTATTCAATGTGTTGCCACTGTCATCCTGTAGCTCTAACTGGATGTTTTGCGCGGTCCCCTGGTTTTTATAATATCCGGTGCTGTCGGCTGCCCCGCTGAAGCTGGCAGTGACCCTCGACGTTCCCACCGGACAATTAGTCAACTCAAGCGCAACATCATGCCAGGCCGATGCCGCCCCGGCAGACATAAGACTGAAAGAATAAAGATCGCCGAGATCTACCGTGGCATTGGTGGTGGAAACCGTACACGGTTTGGCGACGACCTTACCGTTCACCGTGATGGTGACATCGGCTGCCTGTATCGTCGCACTTGCGAGCGCCAACATTGCCGCCAATACATACCCACGTTTGCACCATTTCATGAGCATCTCCAGTTACTGATATTCAAGAGTGAAGGTAGCCGTAGCATTGATATGCCCCGCAGTGACAGGCACCTGTGTCGCCATTAGCCGGGCGTAAAAATTCAGCGTATTTGGTTTACCCGGCGTCAGGGTCGTCCACGAAATCGCAGACGATGGAGCATTAAGGGGTATTTGATTTTGCTGCTCATTCAGAAGCTGTATTCCCAGTCCCGCAGCCGCTGACACCGTATTTTCAAGTGCAAGCAGGTTGGCATTGTGGCTATCTGCAACGCCGGTAAACCCAACTTTTACGGCAGAAACGGCATTACCACAGGGTGACAGCAAAATACGAAATGGAACGACAGGAGTCGTCGCGCCAATGTTGTTAAATTGCTTCGCCGCGTTTTCCATCAGATCAACAGTAAAATTGGTTGATTCAGCGGCCACACTACAGCCGTTATCTCTGACATAGCCGCGGATAGTAATCGTGCTATCCGCAGCCAAAACGCGACTTACCGCCAGCCACAAAAAAGCGCACAGAAGATAAAAAGGTTTGTTTCTCATCACGCCCCCTTAACGACATTCAGCTGATAGCTGGGTTAATAACTGCTGCTGACTCTCTGGTGGCAGTTGATAATTGGCGACACAGTGAGCATTTTCCTCTTCTCCCCATTTCACCTGAACTTTTCCCGCTAAAGGCATTCCGCTGAGGTAAACCTGACCATTATCCGCAACAATGCCGCTACTCTGGCTACTCTCTGATGTCACCATCGCCCCAAACGGCAGCGGCTTATTATTGTGAGTTAGCGTCATGAGCAGTTTTATCCCAACGCGCGCTTTAAACTCTGCTCGCACGATCGCCCCACGAGTGGGAACAACGTTAGCGACCGCGTTATCTAAATCGACGTTATCAGCCAAGGTATTGGTATCCAGCGCCACTCTATTTTCCCGATATTCAGTGGCATAAGGCAGCACGGCATAACCACGCCAGTCGGTACGCACCCCCGTCTGGTTTTCGACTTTTGCATCTTTTGCGCCAGGCGCTTTAACAAGCACCACCGTATCGTTTAACGGCTGCCCCAGCGTTACGCCATTGGCATGAGCCAATACCCCACCGCTGACTCCGTAATAGAGCTGCTTAATATCATCGCTATGGCTGTAACCGATATTGGCATTGCCGTAACCACCGCGATAATTCAGCGTGGCGTAGCCTGTACTTCCGCTATTACCATCGCCTCCCCCGGCATAGCCGGTTTGCACGCTATAACTGAGGTTGTTGTCTTCCAGCAACGTACCGTATACACCAGCCAGATTGGTCATCCGACCGTTGAGATCGTGTGACATGCTGTAGCTGGCACTGGCATGTCGCCACTGAGATTTACTGTCAGAACGCAGCCAGTGGCTGAAAGGAATATTGACGTTAAGCGCTAACATCTGATCCCGTCCTTTTTGCCAGGCGTTTTTCGTCAGGCTATAGCTGAGCGTCCAGTTGATATCTTCGAACGCAGTATTTAATCCAGCCTGGAATTGCTCATCGACATTACTCGTTCCCCAATAAGTTTGATGGCTACCACTCAAATACAGTGTTGATGTGCGCCCGAGTTGCTGAGTAACGGTGAGCTGTAATTTCCCGCGTTTGTTATAAGCGAGGTTGTAATAGTCGGTGAATTTCGGCTTAACCTGAATAACTCCATCCTGTGTTTCGATGTTGTAGCCATTCATTCGACTGTATGTTGTATCAGCGAAATTAAAATATCCGCTGGTCGAATAACGGTAACCCACTAACTGAATATTCGTGCCTGATTCATTGAGCGATTTGTTATAGAGAAAACGCACCGATTGTCCGTCATGCTGACTGTCATCGGGAAGTGTGGAATTAGCCTGCGTCATATCCACAGACAGAGCGCCCAGTGCCTCCATGTTTTTCCCGATACCGAAATTAAAAGCACGATAACGATCCGCCAGTTGCGTTCCACCATATATTGTCCAGCCAGCCGGAAGGCCGTGGAGTAATGTACTCTGGAAAAAGCGGGGTTTTTCCTGCTGCGCATTTCCACTACGGTATTCTCCTGCCGTAATGGAATAACGAGTATGCCCTTCACGTTGCAAAAGCGGGACTGACGAATAGGGTACGGTAAAAATCTGCGTGCTGCCGTCAGCCTCTTTGATCGTTACCTGCAAGTCACCACTATTACCTGCGGCATAGATATCGTTGATGGTAAAAGGCCCCGGTGGCACCGTACTATTATAAATGCCATATCCATTTTGTTTAATAGTGACCTGTGCAGTACCACGAGCAATACCGTGGATCACCGGGGCAAATCCTCTTTGGCTATCGGGTAACATATTGTCATCTGAGGCCAATTGTGCGCCGCGAAAGTTAATACCATCGAAAATATCGCCCTGGGTATAACCATCACCCAACGTCAGCCGGGAACGTAAAGGAATTATGTCTCGCTCAATCCAGGTAATGATATGCTGCCATTTATTTTTGCTACCTGATGAACTGTCGCTACTGTTATAACTCCAGGTGGTATTGTCGCGTAAACGCCACGCACCAATATTTAACCCACTCTGTAGGTTTAAATATGCATAATGGCTGTTACCCCCAATCCGATTCTGGGTAATGACTCCAACTTACTGATAGTGTTTTATGTTCAGATAATGCCCGATGACCTTGTCATGCAGCTCCA
>NZ_JBDYCV010000114.1:0-1558 GCF_040495915.1 Shigella sp. FJ200513
GATGTTCAGACGCCCATGCAGGCGCACCGGATACAGCCAGACAGATGGCTGCGGACAAAATGGCAGCATAAAGTTTACGCATAATTACCTCTCGCTTTTCTGCAATAAAAAAGGCACCATTTCTGGTGCCCGTATCTGGGTTATAAAATTCAGCTGATACTGATACCTGCTGTGGATTTCTTCATCACAACAACCAGCAAATCGCTGATACTTGCTGTGGGATACCAGCCATTTACCAGCCATGCCGATACAGAAAACTCCAGCGTCATGTGACCGTGACCGGCAGGCATATCAATAACACCCGTATATATCAGCGTATTATCCAGGGTCGTTCGGTTATAAATTTCAGCACCGTTTTTCTTCACTATCAGGCGGCATGACGAATAAATATTGTTATTCTTCCGCTCATGTTTAGCACCGCGAAACGCCACCGCGGGAATAACAATTTGCCGATCAAACGGCTGATCGTCATAAACCCTGACGGTAATGGTCCCTGATGGCCACCTCTCCGGTGCCCGGGAGTCCCGTGGGAAAGGTTTGCCCACTGTTTTAACGAGATCGCCTTCAATCTGGTTCGCGGACAATTTTCCCAGAACCCGACAGTTCTTATTAATCGTGACGTTGTTGAGCGTCCCGGAGTTCGCGTTCACGTTACCGCTGATATCGGCATTTTTCGCCGTCAGCCGTCCGCCAGGTGTCAGGGAAAATGCCGGAGGATTACCGCCGCTGGTAATGGTCGGAGCCGTCAGGCGTTTCAGGAACACGTCGTTCATGAATATCTGATCGCCCTGACCAACAAACATCGGCTTTGTGTTGCCATTCGCAGGATTAATCATCGCAATCCTGTCTGCCGCCAGCAGCACCTGACTCTGCATTCCTGCTGGCGTATTCTCAATACCGGCACCGATACCCGCAATATAAAGGCGTCCGTCCTTCATCTGTTGCAGCTTCACAGCCCACATGCTGTTCAGGTTATTATTTGTATCAACCTGAACTTTCTGTATCTGCTGGATTGCAGCACTCTGATTTTCCAGTTTTTTATTGACGGTTTGCGTGATTTCATTGCTGACATTCGTAATGGACGTCCTGATTTCAGTCAGGTCCGGCGCAAGCTGACCGTTATCAATCTGCGTCCACAACTCCTTGCCGAGATGCGTTTTATTGATCAACCCTTTATAAAAACTCAGATAACCTTCCGCATCATCGCTCGCCCGACCGACGGCCTCCACAAATGCCGATTTGCCAACGGTGTTCACACTGCGAACGTAAAAATAATAATCATGGCCCGGCCTGATATTGATACTGGCGGCTATCCAGTACAGCGCCGTGCCAAGATAGCGGGCGCTGGTTTCAACCTGCCTGATATCCGCAATCCGCTTTTCCGAAAACCAGAACTCAAACTGCACCGTCGGGTCATATACAGCCAGTTTCGGGACCACCGTTATCTGAAAATACCCCGGTATCAGTTCAATAGTGACAGGCGCTGCCGGTGCCGCAATCCGGAACGATACCGACGCCGGATCGCCCTGCTGCCCCCGGGCATTTACCGCCCGGACTA
>NZ_JBDYCV010000114.1:1654-11179 GCF_040495915.1 Shigella sp. FJ200513
CTATCAGACTGTAATTCCCCAGCGCCAGCTGCCTGAAGCGGTATGTGGTTTCCGTCGTCCTGGCTGTGCTGACCAGCCGCTCACTGCCGTCGTCCGCTGCCACGGTCAGGCGAAGCAGGAAGCTCACACCCTTCACCACCTTCGGCGTGTCCCATCGCGCCAGCACCTGATATTCCCCGCTGTCTGCGGTGACTTCGGCGGTCAGATGCTGCACCGCTGGCGGCGTGACACCATTCACCGTGCCGCGCCGGTCACCGTCAAAGTGTGCCCCGTTATCCACGATGGCCTCTTTTTCCGGCACATGCTGCACGGCGGTGATGGCATACGTGCCGTCGTCGTTCTCACGGATACTCACGCAGCGGAACAGGCGCTGGCGCAGCGTCGGCAGCTTCAGCCCCCACACGCTGTATTCTGCAACGCCGTCAGGAACCCGGCTCACTTTCACCTTCACGCCGTCGGTGACGGACTGAACCTCCACGCTGACCGGATTGCCATTTCCGTCAACCAGGCTTATCAGCGTGGTACCGGAGGACGGCAGCGTGATTTCACGGTCGAGCGTCAGCGTCCGGGTCTGGCTGTTCACCGCCAGTACGCGACCACCGGTGCTGATACCGGCATAATCATCATCGCAGATTTCAATGACATCACCCGGTACATGGCGAAGCCCTTCTGCGCCGACGCTGAAGTCCACGGTCTGCGTTTCCAGCAGTTCCGTTTTAATCAGCCACAGCCCGGCGCGGTGCGCCTGTCCCCGGCTGGTACAGCCAAAGGCATCCATCTTCGTGACGTTACGACCGTAACGGACAATGGCCTGCGTGTCCTCCACAAGCTCTGTCGCCGTCTCATGACCGTTGTCCGGATCAATCCAGTTCACCTCAACGACATTATGGCGGTCCTTCAGGGCGCTGAAGCTGTAGCGGAACGGCGCGCCATCATCCGGCATCACCACATTACTGCGGTTATAGGTCCACACTTTATCCGACGGTCGGTCCTGCACGAACGTCAGCGTCTGCCCGTTCCATACCGGCATACAGCGCATCGCCGAGCAGAAATCACTGAGAACATCCCACGCCTTACGCTGTGTGGTCAGGTAAGCGTTACAGGTGATGCGCGGCTCCGTGCCGCCAAATCCGTCCGGCACTGACTGGTCGCAGTACTGGCCGATGACATACAGCGCCCATTTGTCCACATCTGCCGCACCAAGACGTTTCCCCATGCCGTAGCGCGGATGAGTGAGCATGTCCCACAGACACCAGGCCATGTTGTTGCTGTATGCTGGCTTAAGCGTTCCGTCCCAGATACCGCTGTATTGCCGCGTCTGCGGGTTATAGTTCGACGGCACCTGCAGAATGCGCCCGCGAAGATGATAATTGCGACTCACCTGCTGGTTACCGAACTGCTCTGAATCCACCTGCACGCCGACCAGCGCCGTGTTCGGGTAGCACTGTTTCACATCGATGATTTCGGTGTACGACGACCAGAGCGTTTTGTTCTGCAGCTGGTCTGTGGTGCTGTCCGGTGTCATCCTGCGCATCCGGATATTAAACGGGCGCGGCGGCAGGTTACCCACCACCACCGAGGCCAGATACTGCGAAGTGGTTTTGCCCTTAATGGTGATGTCTTTTTCCGTCACCCAGCCACCGTTACGCTGTATCTGAACCAGCAGGCGGACTTCCGACGGATTCCGGTCCCCCTTTGAGGTGGTTTCCACCAGTGCCTGCACACCGAAGGTCAGGCGCAGACGATCAATGTTTGCCGACGTGATGGTCCGGGTGATCGGCGTGTCGTATTTCACTTCCGTACCCAGCACAGTCTCTGAGCCGGAAGATTCAAACCCCTCCGGCGGTGTCTGCTCCTGCTCGCCGGCGCGGAACACCACCGTAACACCGGAAAAGTTTGTCTTCCCCTCGCTATCCAGGACCGGCGTACCGTTCAGCAGCACGCTTTTTAATCCATCCACCGGACCGTCAACCGGCCCTTCGCTGATGGCATCAATCACACTCAGCAACTGCGTGGATTTCAGGTTGTCCTTCGCTTCGCGCGGGGTATGCCCCTTACTGCTGCCTTTACCCATTCCTCACGCTCCATAAACGACAAAACCGCCCGCAGGCGGTTTCACATGAAACATTTTGCATCAGCGACCAATCACCACAACCTGACCACCATCCCCTTCGTCTGCCGTGCTGATCTCCTGAGATACCACCCGCGACCCCACGCGCATTTCACCGTACAGAACAGGCAGAACATTGCCCTGGGCAACCATGTTATCCAGTGAGGAGAAACAGGTGTTCTGTTTGCCGTTATCCGTTGTCTGTGTACGGGGAGTTCTGGCTTTCGGTGCCAGCATCTGTGCAACACCGCCAAGCGTCATACTGGCACCGAGAGAAAACAGCAGATTACTCGCCATAATTCCTACCCCCGGCATCCATATAGCAACCGCCATAACAGCTGCCCCCAGCACCGCCTGAAACACACCGCCACTTTTAGCTCCCACCAGACGCGGTACTATGTGGATCACTGCACCATTTGCCAGCGGCTCATTAAGACGGGCAGACAATTCGGTTTCACCTGCATCACGCCCGGCAATGCGCACCTGATACCAGCCGTCACTCAGTTTCTGACGAAACGCCGGGAGCTGTGTGGCCAGTGCGCGGATGGCTTCAGCCCCCGTTTTCACACGAAGGTCGATGCGGCGGCCAAATCGTTGCAAATCCCCGTAAAGGCAGATGCGTGCCATTCCCGGTGACGCCAGAGGGAGTGTGTGCGTCGCTGCCATTTGTCGGTATACCTCTCTCGTTTACTCAGTTGTTCAGGAATATGGTGCAGCAGCTCACCATCGCCGCAGTAAATGGCGGCATGATTCGGCACCGATGAACCAAAACAGCACAGCAGCACATCGCCCGGTTGTGCTGATGACAACGGCACCTGATACAGCCCTGTGGCCTCCAGATTATCCAGATAGAGATTCTGACCGTGACGCCACCAGTCATCCCCGCGATGAAAATCCGGCATCTCAATCCCCGCCAGATGATAAGCATCCCGGAACAGCGTGTAACAGTCCGTCACCCCGTGCTCAAAGCGCCGCCCGGTGAGATGCGGCACACAGCGGAACTTGTGAATCGTCCCCCGGCAGACCAGCCACCACGGCAAATCACTCTGCACCTGCAGCCGCCGGTCAGCCTCACTCAGCCAGGGCAGACCACCGGGATGACTGTGGACCAGTGCCACAATCTCACCCTGCATTTGTGCCCGCAGCCAGTCCTCCGGAGCCATCCGGAACCGTTCCTCCGGCTCACCGGAGATATTCTCGCTGGGAAGATACCTGTCTCCCTCCGGCGTTCTCACCACGAAGCCACACGACTCCGCTGGCGCACATCGCCGGGCGTGCGCCAGAATCGCTGATTCTGTCTGTGTCATGGATTTACTGAGAAAGTTTATTGATGGAAAGGAAACCGCCGAAATTACCGGTATTGTTGCGCAACTCACACCCGCGCATACACTTGCTGCATTTGTCCTTCCGGATATCCGTTGTTGGTTTGTCGAACTCGTCAGCCACTGCCCTGCCCGTGTAACCACACTCATCAGAACGGTAAGTCCACATACAGGTATTCGCCAGCATGATACGCCCCGGGAAAACCGCGCCATCCGTCTCCGTTGGTGTGGCCAGCACAAAAGAGGCACTGACCGCGCTCAGTTCGCTGCACTGCTCGATGCGCCAGCGGCTGATCACCTCCTGTTCCGGATCGGCGTCGCTGTTTCCGTTGACGAAGTTCACCGCATCCAGAAAACGGGCGTAAACCTTACGCCGGACCACCGTTCCGCCGACCAGACTCTGCAGATCTTCCGCCATCCCGGTGACCATGCCGTGCAGGTTAGAGACCGTCAGTGTCGGACGGGCAGCACAGCCCCTGCCGTTCAGTTCAAACCCCGACCCCTGAATGGGGTATGCCTGATACTGCCGCCCCTGCCAGGTGACCGGCTCACCTTTTTCGTTCTGCTCATTACAGAAAAAATAACGCTCACCACCGACCTCTGTCAGATCGATTTCCCAGAGCTCCACCCGGGCTGACTGCTCCGCACGGGTGCATTCATTCAGTGTTTCCTGCCGGATATCCTGCATCAGTTCACCACCTGTTCAAAATCGGCCGTTACAGTCACCCATAACGCCCCCACGCTTGCCGACCATTTACGACAAACCACCCTGATCAGTTTCCAGTCATAAGGTGGCGTCCACTGAAATGCGCGGACGCCACCGTGCCGTTCCAGAAAGGCTTTTAAAGATGGGTGTTCACCTTTACGAACACGTATCGTCACGCTGTAAGTCGACAACTGGTTATTCAGTCCCGCCGCACGACGCTGTTCATAACCATCGCCCAGCTTCACTGTCACCACTTTCGGCTCTGATACCACATTCATATCCGGGCGCACTTTCCAGTGAAACGTCTCCATTACCGGTATGCTCCACTTAACCGGCCACCATCACGGGCCTGCTGTTGCATAAAGTCCGCGGCCGCTTTTTTCCCGAGGTCATAAACCACCTTCAGGGCAGCCGGACCTATCTGCCCGTTCGTGCCGTCGTTATTGATCTCAATGTTGTACTGCGGGGCAAACATCACCATGCCTGAACCACCAGTATCCGCCACAACCCCCAGCTTACCATCAGCACCGCGACGCAGTGGCAGAATGGCTTCAGGTCCCGCTTCCCCCATCACACCCGCGCCTTTTGCAAAAGCAAAAAACGTCGGACGGTTAACCACCGTGCCACTGTAGCGACTCAAATCAGCAGACTGGTAAACACCGCCATCAGCATTAGTCGTGAAGCCGAATAAAGAACCGACGCCCTTTACCGCCTGCATCATGGCCATCTGTGCCATAATTCTGGCCATATCTGACAACAGGGAAGAGGTGAAGGATTTAAAATTCAGCTTACCGGTGGTACAGAATGTCGCCAGTGCATTACCGGCACTGCTGAATGCCACTGTAAACATCTGTTCTGCCGTTCCCGCCGCATTATCCGCATCCGCCGTAAAATTCTGAAACGCCCGCATGGCACCGTTTTTCCAGTCGCCCTGCGCCACTTCCAGTTCCTGCCAGTAGCGTTTGTTTTCATTCAGTTGTCGCTTCAGGCTCCCCTTCAGCACCTCCTCAGCCCTCCGGTAGTCCTCCGTCCCGTAAGTGCCTTTCTGGCGACTGTCATTCTCAAGCTGTTGCAACTGTTGCCGGTATTCCTGCCGGATGCGCAACTGTGCCTGGTAGCGCTGCCGCTGCTTATCCCCCATACCTGCAGTGGCAATATCCAGATTGTGCTGCTCACGCAGTGCACGTTCTTTGTCTGCCAGCTGGCTGGTCAGCTGAACCGTTTTTTTTCTCAGGTCGTTAAGCGCTGTCTGTTTCTGCAGCTCCTGCTGTTTCACATCCAGCAGCGTCAGCGCCTGAATCAGCTCATTCTTACGGGCCAGCACACTCTTTTCATCTGCCGTCAGCTTTTTCCCGTCCAGGTCGCTGATGCGCTGCTGCAGGGCCAGAAGCTGTTTATGCGCTTCAGTCATCCTTTCAGTGGCAATGCCTGCTGACTGTCTGGCAGCAGCAATCTGCCCTTCCACCTGTGCCTGCTGCTGACTGTACTGCAGCAATAACCGGGTGGCCTCATCATTACGGGTTGCCCGTGTATTTTTCTTAATGGCTTTTTCGTAACGTTCATTTTCACGCTGTATCGCCGCATCCCTGACAGCCTGGTCGGCGTACTGCATGGCATTAATACGCGCAATTTCCCGCTGATGTCGTGCAGCTTCCGTTTCATTCATCCGGTTCAGCGCGGCATTTTCAGCATTCCGGCGTTTCTGTTGCTCCTGGTAATTCCGTTCTGCCTGCGCTTTTGCATCCTGCAAATCCTTCCGGCGTTTTTTCTCCTGAAGATCGTTAAGACGCTGCTGATCGTACTCCACCTGTGTGGAGGCGTTTGTCCACGGATATTTTTTCGCGCGCTGAATTTTTTCCTGTAACGCATCAATCTGCGCATCCAGCGAGTCTTCACGACCAATATTCATGGCCGCATCCCAGAACTGCTTCCACCAGTCAGACAAGGTTTGCAGCGTACTACCCAGCGCATTGAGATTATTATCAATATCAGATGTGCGTTTACCGGTTTCCTCTGCCAGCGCAGACATGGCGATCCGGGCCGCATCACTGGACCGCCCCTGCTCCCCAAGGACGCGTATCTGCTCAAGCTGAGTGGCATTCAAAAAATGCAGCGCATTGTCCAGCGCCTTCGCGGCATTTACAGGATCATCCTTCAGCCGCTTAAACTGATTTATGGTATCGCTGACCGACTGGCCAACCGATCGCTCCATCTGTGCGGCAGCTTTCGCCACCATACCAATATCGTTTCCATGAAATGCCCCACTGCCCACCACCTGTGCCAGCGCACCGGCTGCCGCATGTTGCGTGATACCATTCCCGGATATGGCCCGGCTGAGTTTCCACAACTGCCCGACAGTGACACCGGCATAATGTCCCGTCAGCGCCAGCTGACGGTTAAATTTCTCGCCCTCCTTCCGGCCGTCATGCCAGGCTTTACCCAGACCCAGGACCGCCGCGACAAGTCCGCCAATAACGCCGCCAGTCATCATGCCTTTCGGCGACATCAGTGCGCCTGTCCATCCGGCACGGTTAGCCAGCGTTATCCCGGATCCCCTCAGCGCACCAAAATTGCCTCGCGCCATCTGACTGATTAACACCCCCAGCTCCCGCCGGGCTGCCGCACTTTTCAGCCCCAGCGAATGTGTGGCTTTTCCTGCCCGCTCCATTTTGCGGATATACACTTCTGCAGCACTGCTTACCCCCAGCTGAGCCGCCCTGGCGCGAAGCAACTCAGAAGACGACAGATTCTGGCGGGTTGCCTGCTCTTTAAGCTGGCGGATAAACGCCGCTTTCTGCCGGGTGGCCTGTTCCTCTGCCTGCGTCAGGGCACGGGTTTTCGCCGTGATCTCCGAAATCAGCGCCAGATAATCCTGCTGACCAACCCCGCCACTGTTTCTGGCCTGTCGGATCTGCTGCTGAATACGCTGTAATTCCTGAAGCCCCGCACCGGCCTGTTTCACACTGTCAATCTGGCGATAAAAGGCGGCAGCCGCTTTATCCTGCGCCTCCGCCAGTGCCCTGGCCTGCGCCTGTTCCTCGCGCATTTTCTGATTCAGGGCATCCACGCGCAGACGGGTTTGTTCCACCTCACGGGCCATGCGTTCATGAGCCCGTGCATTCTTCTCCACCGTCTGCGCATGGGCTGATGCTGCTGTTGCAGCCGAAGAAGCCGCCTGCATTGTCTGCCGGGCCGCCTGAGTCTGACGCTCCATAAAACGCTGCATACGGGCAGAAGACCGTTCTGCATCGCTGGCTGCACCATTCAGAAGGTTTTTGATACGGGGAATTTCATTTTTAAACTCTGCCGCATCAATCCCCAAATCAATGACCAGGTTGGCTATCTGGTCCATAACGCACACCTCCGGAAATACCTTCCCCAAGATGCATCAGTTCTTCGTCCGTTCGCTCCGGTATCCCGTTCTCTTCCGGTAAAAGGCTGAAATCAGCCACCGCAGCATCGCTGCTGCCGGACACCATTCTCACGATCAATGCCTTCAGCGAGGCAAACTGCGCATCCATCCACACATCACTGAAGCTCTGCATCCGGAAATAATCGCCCCACTCACCAAGCTCAGTGGCCGACATATCCGACAGCATCCGCCGCCAGTCTGCCCGCCGGAACTCCCGGGCAAGCCGCATGACAAACTGCATTTCCCGCGTCAGGACTTTTCCGGCGTCAGCGCCTCATGATCATCATCCCCGGCATTCTCAATGGTCCCCATACCGCTCAGCGACAGAACCCTCTCCGCCCCCGCGCCCAGCGCATCATACGACCATGTTGTCATAATGGATGCGCAAAGCGTCTCAACATCCTGAGACTGCTCAGCATTCCACAGTGAGCGGGAAACCAGCCAGGCATTGATATCCATTCCCATACGCAGAAAAGCAATCTGTCGTTCAGCCTCCGGCAGTTCTCCCTCCTGTGCATCAAACTTTGCCGTTCGCTGCTGAACAAACGTCAGATATTCAATTCTCTGCAGCCCGGACAGCTCACTGAGCACCACGGACTGTTTTTCATAATTAAACGTATCCTGTTTCAGAAACATCATGTTCTCCGGATGCAAAAAGCCCCGGATAACCGGGGCAATGATGAGTATCGTCCTGTTATGGTGCGCTGACGGTCACCGCAGCCACTGCCACAAACTCTCCGTCAGAGGTCATGCCCACGATGCTGACACTGCCCTGCTTCACGCCTTTCACCGTGGCCACAAGCCCGCTCAGGGTCACCGAAGCAGTCTGAGGATCTGACGAATGCACACTGATCGCTTTGTCACTGGCCCCGTCAGGTTTTACTGTAAAGGTCAGTGTGGTGGTTGCTCCCGCTTTGACACTGACAGATGCCGGTGCCACCGTCAGTCCGGTAACACCCACGGTTTCAGTGCCTTCCTCTGCCAGATACGGACGCCCCACACCGCTGATTTTCACAGTGCGGGTCATCACGTCTTTTGAGGCAATGGTTTTACCCAGTGAGCTCAGCCAGCCGCGGAAAACATCAACAGTGCCGTTGGGATATTTGATACGAAACGCGCAGACTTCACCGGAGTCGAACAACTGAACCAGTTTTTTCTGCCCGCTGTCACCCGGACGCCAGGCCAGCGTCGCCGAAGTATCACCAACGGATTTCTGCCCCTGGGTTGTCGTTTTCCAGTCTGCATCTTCATCATCGAGATAAGTGTCATCTTCTGCATCAGCGGTCATTTCGCCAGGTTGCAGATCCTTCACCATCGCAAGACGCAGCCAGTCAGTGTCCGACAAAGGGTTCGCAAACGCATCGCCGTTGCCGGTATACATCCAGAACGTCGTCCCCGCACCTTTCGTCTTTGCCAGTGGATTTGGTGTGGTCATTACCACCTCCTTAATTCGTGTACGTGATCTGGTACGTGATTTCCGCCATCGCCCAGGTGGCCATCTCATTATCACGTTGATAGTTAAAACCGAGTGGGATCATGGTGTCGATGAGTCCGGAAAGCACCGGAATATCCTTCATGGCCGGAAATATGGTGTTCTCCATCCACGTATCCAGCTCAGAATCCGGCGCCTGTGCACGGACGAAAACGGCAATATGCAGAACAGCCTGCCAGTCGTCCTCATCCGTCATTTTTCCGGTGTACTGCGCATCACTCAGCCACACCGCCACGGCGGGCAGTTCCTGCGCATCAATAAATGCCGGAAGCCCGTCAAAAAACGTGGCGCTGTCTCCACACTGTTCCCGAAGGCGTGCCAGCACGCTCTGACGGATTTGTGTGTGTCGGTTCATTTACTCAGATGTAACCTCAGTTGTTGTTTCAGGGCATACCCCAGCTGTTTCGGCATTTCCGCAGCAATGATGCGGTCGCGGGCATCTTCAAATGCCTGTGTCAGCGGTCCGGACAGCGGGATTTTCAC
>NZ_JBDYCV010000115.1:0-11149 GCF_040495915.1 Shigella sp. FJ200513
GATCAACAACCTGTTTGACTGCTTCAGTTTTAAACTCTTCGGGATAACGCTTACCGCTCATGGGCACCTCTCTTTAAGCCATCTTAAATGACTCTGAGGTGTCTGTTAAACCCGTGGCGATTCAATTATCTTACTCCTTACCTGTTCCACAGCGTGCCATCTTCCAGACGTGCGACTGGTAGATAAGCAGGTTCATAGGGATATTTCGCCGCCAGCTTTTCATCGAATTCGATACCAAGACCCGGTTTGTCTCCCGGATGCATATAGCCGTTATCGAAAGTCCAGTTGTGCGGGAAGACTTCGAGCATTTGTTCGGAATAACCCATGTATTCCTGGACACCGAAATTGGGGACCCACAGATCAAAGTGCAGCGCCGCAGCCATGCAGACTGGTGACAAATCGGAAGGACCGTGTGAGCCAGTACGTACCTGATACAGCGAAGCAAAATCGGCAATCCGGCGCATACCGGTAATTCCGCCTGCATGGGTCAGCGTGGTGCGGATATAATCGATGAGTTGCTCTTCAATCAGTTGTTTGCAGTCCCAGATGCTGTTGAAGACTTCACCCACTGCGATGGGTGTGACGGTATGTTGGCGAATGAGACGGAAGCATTCTTGGTTTTCCGCTGGCGTCGGGTCTTCCATCCAGAACATGCGATAATCTTCAATGCTTTTACCAAAGCGCGCCGCTTCAATAGGCGTTAAGCGATGGTGCATGTCATGCAGCAAATGTTCATTAAAACCAAACTTGTTACGTACCGCGTCAAACAATTTCGGCATGAAATCGAGGTATTTCTCCGTCGACCACAGCTGCTCTTCCGGCCACTGTCCTTTGGTTGCGGGTTCATAAGCCAGACCTTTACCTTTCGACATGCCGTAGGTGGTTTTCATACCAGGGATTCCGCACTGCACGCGGATGGCTTTGAATCCCAGCTCCTGATGACGGGCATAATCATCCAGAGCTTCATCAATACTGTGACCGGTGGTATGGCAATAAACCATCACCCCTTCACGAGACGCGCCGCCGAGTAACTGGTAAAGCGGCATGTTGGCAGCTTTGGCTTTAATATCCCACAGCGCCATATCAACCGCTGAAATGGCCGACATCGTAACCGGACCGCGACGCCAGTAAGCACCTTTATAGAAAAACTGCCAGATATCTTCGATACGGTGCGCATCGCGACCAATAAGCCGCGGACAAAGATGATCCTGCAAATAAGAGGCCACGGAAAGCTCACGTCCATTGAGGGTGGCATCCCCAAGGCCCGTAATACCGTCCTCAGTGGTGATTTTTAATGTGACGAAATTACGCCCCGGACAGGTAACAAAAACTTCAGCCTTTACGATCTTCATGTTCGATTCCTTGCATCGCTTGTCGTGATGCATGAAATCTACGCAACTGAGCTACTGCCATACAAGTATGAAGATCGAAAAAAGCCGGAGTGATCACAAAAAAAGGCGTATATTTGCGCTGTGAATGGTTGACAAAAGATGAAATAGAATACCTTTTGTCAGCTGACACTTCCTCGTATCTTATTGATAAAATGGATTTATGTTCCTACGTGCGCCCCCAGCCCGCAACAATGATCAACATTCCGCAAAGCGCAATCAACGCACCCGTCCAGTCATAAAGACTTAGTTTCACGCCATCCACAACGCGCAGCCACATCAATGCCGTGCAGACATAAACGCCACCATAAGCCGCGTAAACACGCCCACTCGCCGCAGGATGCAACGTTAACAACCAGACAAACAGCGCCAGTGAAATCCCCGCCGGAAGCAACAGCCAGATACTGGCGTTTCGTTTTAACCACAACCAGGGCAGAAAGCATCCAATAATTTCACACAGCGCAGTAGCAAAAAATAGTAACGTTGTTTTAATCATCTTTGTCACTTATTGACATCATGTATAGTTATAGGGCGACATAATATCATCAATATAAACATCCTCCTGGTACGTTTTGCGTTCGCAGTGGATGGTGTAGAATCACCTTTAATCATTCATACAGGGAATGAATTATGAAAATCACTCTCAGCAAACGAATCGGCCTGCTCGCTTTTCTGCTGCCTTGCGCACTGGCATTGAGCACAACTGTTCATGCCGAAACTAACAAACTGGTGATTGAGTCTGGCGACAGTGCACAAAGCCGCCAGCACGCCGCTATGGAAAAAGAGCAATGGAATGACACGCGCAATCTGCGCCAGAAAGTGAATAAACGCACTGAAAAAGAGTGGGATAAAGCCGACGCCGCTTTTGATAACCGCGATAAATGTGAGCAAAGCGCCAACATCAATGCCTACTGGGAGCCCAATACTTTGCGCTGCCTGGACCGTCGAACTGGCCGCGTTATTACCCCCTAACCTGTTATTGATTTAAGGAATGTAAGGACACGTTATGCCAAGCGCCCACAGTTAAGCTACGCCCGCTGGAGCGTGAAGATTTACGCTATGTACATCAACTCGACAATAACGCCAGTGTGATGCGTTACTGGTTTGAGGAACCCTACGAAGCCTTTGTTGAACTCTCTGATCTGTATGATAAGCGCATATTCACGATCAGAGCGAACGGCGCTTTGTGGTGGAATGTGACGGCGAAAAAGCCGGTCTGGTGGAGCTGGTGGAAATTAACCATGTTCATCGCCGGGCAGAATTTCAGATAATTATCTCCCCGGAGTATCAGGGGAAAGGTCTGGCAACCCGTGCCGCCAAATTAGCAATGGACTATGGCTTCACCGTTCTCAATCTCTATAAGCTGTATCTGATCGTCGATAAAGAGAATGAAAAAGCGATTCACATTTACCGCAAGCTTGGCTTTACGGTTGAAGGTGAATTGATGCATGAGTTTTTTATTAATGGTCAATATCGTAATGCCATTCGCATGTGTATATTCCAGCATCAGTATCTGGCAGAGCACAAAACACCGGGTCAGACTCTCCTGAAGCCGACCGCACAATAGCATTAATAATAATCGATCGTATTTTTGATGGTGTAAACCCGTTCGACGGCGGGTTTTACTCCTTCATCAACAATGATCAGCTGACAGTCCACTGGATTGGCGTGACTGTCATATTCACAGCTCTGTTTTACATTACCAACTCGTTGATTATTTAGTAAAGTAACCGCTGTGTAATCTAATTTTTTGATCGGATCCGTTGATGGCGTGGCGCTGACAGATAATGTTTTGTCGTTACTTTTCGTGGTTTTACCCAGCGGATACCCCTGATCATCATAGCGATATTCCATCTGCATTTGTTTGCTGCTGGCTTTAATCACGAAGCCATTATCATCGGTTTCCCAACTCACCCCGGCAGAAGGTAATTCTGCTAGCTGGCATTTTCCCTGTAAACGTACTCTCTTCTCCAGCGTCTCGGCATCACGGTAATAATTGGCGTCCAGTACCAGAGCGACCACGGTATTATTTTCCAGATCCAGTAATTCGAGTGAATCAAAACAGCCTTCTTCCGACAAAGTCCCAGAAACACGTTTCGTCACTTCACCTTGCTCATCCATTAATGTCTGAGTGAAATCTTTTACCGGACCACGCAGCGGATCAAAATCGAATTCATTAGAGAAACTGGCCATCTCAGGGGTAAATGAAAGTGTTACCTCTGTGCGGTCACATCCTGTGAGGAATATCGCGAGTAAGCATGGTAGTAATTTGTATTTCACAACAGTCACCAGAGAGTAGAGATGATTCTCAATCATAGTAGCAAATACAGTACTTTACACGTTAAATGCTATGCTTAAAGAAGTTATCTTCGCGTAAGGAGCTTATGATGAAACTCTCAACCTGCTGTGCCGCGCTTCTGCTCGCCCTCGCCTCACCCGCGGTACTCGCCGCGCCGGGATCTTGTGAGCGCATACAGAGCGATATATCACAGCGCATTATCAATAATGGCGTACCCGAAAGCAGCTTCACGTTAAGTATTGTACCCAATGACCAGGTTGATCAGCCTGATTCCCAGGTCGTCGGGCATTGCGCTAATGATACGCATAAAATTCTCTACAACCGCACCACCAGCGGTAACGTCTCTGCTCCCGCGCAGTCTACCCAGGATGGCGCGCCTGCCGAACCGCAGTAACACATTATCGACTGAACGCCGGATATGACACATCCGGCGATTTGAACATACAACATAATCTCACCTTATTACTCATACCCTTCTATTGATGTGGATTAATAATTCTTAACCCAAAATGGGTAGACTCCCTCTATTGTTAGCGCGCTAAATATTCAATGTATAAACATTTATATAACAATAAAGAACAGGGAGTGAGTTATGTCCAAAAATGACCGAATGGTGGGCATCAGCCGCAGAACACTCGTTAAATCAACCGCGACAGGTTCTCTGGCGCTGGCTGCAGGCGGTTTTTCTTTACCGTTCACCCTGCGCAGTGCAGCGGCAGCGGTACAACAGGCCAGCGAAAAAGTGATCTGGGGTTCCTGTTCCGTCAACTGTGGTAGCCGCTGTGCACTTCGTCTACATGTTAAAGATAATGAAGTGACCTGGGTGGAAACTGACAATACCGGCAGCGAT
Organism: Shigella sp. FJ200513; assembly: GCF_040495915.1. Lineage (NCBI taxonomy): Bacteria > Pseudomonadati > Pseudomonadota > Gammaproteobacteria > Enterobacterales > Enterobacteriaceae > Shigella > Shigella sp. FJ200513. Next base: position 4,538 of record NZ_JBDYCV010000115.1, read on the forward strand.
GAGTACGGCAACCATCAGGGTACGCGCCTGTTTGCGCGGTCGCTCCATCCGCCGGCGTATTAATCATCCCGATCGCTTGAATGACCCAATGAAACGCGTGGGTAAACGCGGTGAAGGCAAATTCGAACGGATTAGCTGGGATGAAGCCCTGGATACTATCGCCAGTAGCCTGAAAAAAACCGTCGAACAATATGGCAATGAAGCTGTATATATTCAGTACTCTTCGGGGATTGTTGGCGGCAATATGACCCGCTCTTCGCCATCAGCCTCGGCGGTCAAACGCCTGATGAACTGCTACGGCGGTTCACTCAATCAGTATGGCTCCTACAGCACCGCGCAAATTTCCTGTGCCATGCCCTACACCTACGGCAGTAATGATGGCAACAGCACCACGGATATTGAAAACAGCAAGCTGGTCGTGATGTTTGGTAACAACCCGGCAGAAACCCGCATGAGCGGTGGTGGCATCACTTATCTTCTTGAAAAAGCGCGCGAGAAATCGAACGCCAAAATGATTGTTATCGATCCGCGATATACCGATACGGCTGCCGGTCGTGAAGAGGAATGGCTCCCTATTCGCCCGGGCACCGATGCCGCGCTGGTTGCGGGTATTGCCTGGGTATTGATTAACGAAAATCTCGTTGATCAACCTTTTCTCGATAAATACTGCGTCGGCTATGACGAAAAAACCTTACCCGCAGATGCACCCAAAAATGGTCACTATAAAGCCTATATTCTTGGTGAAGGTGACGATAAAACAGCAAAAACGCCGCAGTGGGCTTCGCAAATTACCGGTATCCCGGTAGACCGTATCATCAAACTGGCGCGTGAAATTGGCACAACAAAACCCGCTTATATCTGCTAGGGCTGGGGGCCGCAACGCCAGGCAAACGGCGAGCTGACTGCACGCGCTATTGCTATGTTACCTATTTTGACGGGCAATGTCGGCATCAGCGGCGGAAATAGTGGCGCGCGTGAATCGACCTATACCATTACGATAGAACGCCTACCGGTGCTGGATAATCCGGTCAAAACGTCAATCTCCTGCTTCAGCTGGACGGATGCTATCGATCATGGCCCGCAAATGACGGCACTCCGCGACGGTGTCCGGGGCAAAGATAAACTGGATGTGCCCATTAAGTTCATCTGGAACTACAAGGACTTGAAGCGGACCCTTAGTAGGCCTGAGGTCCTGCATTGAGTCAAGACCTTGTGTCATTCTTTGTGCCAGACTTGTGTCATTAGACGGGATGTCTAGACGGCTGGTCAGGACCCTCCGGTGGCCTCGGTCTGGACTTGAGGCGGGCTATGGGGGAAGTCTGCTGGCTTAATGTATTAGATGGTCATTCACATTTTTCTGTCAGAAACCATCGGTCCCACTGTGAGTACAAACCTAAGCCCCCAGAAGCCCACCCACAGCCTTAGACAGAGTGTCGAATACATTCACACCGAGTCGACCGGAGAGGACCATATAGAGGCCCACAGAGAGGAACACGAGTTTATAGACCAGAGTCAGGAGGGACCTTAGGTCTTCGGAAGTCATGGACATAAAGCCCCCCCCTATCTTCTATTGCACTACCGCACTAGACAACTAGTACAAAACAAAGGCCCAGACCATTGGTCCAGACCGTAGTTAGTTAATCACAGTGACAAGCCACCACCTGAAGTCCTGCTGATATTCAGTCCAGACTTACCTCTGCTCATGGTCTTACCTCCCTCGGTCTCCTGACCTTGGGTATCGACTACAGCTTGCTGAGCGTCATCTGGAGGAGCTACAGGAGGAGCTACAGGAGGCGGGACCGAAGCCCCACCTTGAGTCCCACCACCACCTGTCAGGCCCTTGGCGATGGACCTGAAGCCTTTACTAATGCTCTTACCCATTGGTCTTACGCTTCGGTCTTGGTGAACTTCAGGCGTTTGACTACAGGCAGGACGGCAGTAGCTGAGCCAGTGCCCATCTTGATGGTCGTAGCAGCTTCAGCGACAACGAACACTTTACCGAGGATTTCCAAGTCGTGGGACTGAGAGTCGCCATCACGTGAAAGGACGACCGTAATATTCTCACCGTCGTGACGGAAGCAGCCGAAGCTCAGGGCCGTGAAGCGTTTAGCCAGCATGAATACACCCTTGTCTTCACCGTTGTAATAGGCGATGTCTGTCCCCAGCATATCGACGATAGCGTCTTCACCGGAGAAGCCTTGCTTAGCAGCCAGACGGGACAGTGCTTTCAGTTGGCTCTCATGAGCGATAATACCGTAGTCAGACACCTCAGAACCGAAAGAAGACTCTGTGTTCTCATACAGAGCGTCCATGATAGCGTCTGCCTTAGCGGTCAGGCTACCAGTCAGGACAGGAAGCTCTACGGTCTTCAGCAGCTTAGAGGATTCCAGAACGTCGACCATGCGAGCGTTGATGGTACGGACCACATTCTCACAGATGTTCATAGCGTCCTGCTGAAGTGTGCCCTGAGTGAATCCGGTGGATGACTTGGCGTCCCAGAGCTTGGTCTGCTCAGAGATGAGAATAGCCTGCTCGATTGGTTCGACCACGATTTCTTGTCCAGACGGAACGGTCACGACTTCAGGTCGCTTGCCACCACGGACAGGAACGACCACAGAGCGGTCAGCCAGAGTGTGAGCAATGATTGGGGTCGGTAAGCTGTTACGGGTCGGCAGGACTTCTACAGGGAACGGGATGTTCTCTTGAGCGTCTTTAAGTACACCGTTCAGCATAGCCTTAACCGTCTTAGCTAACTGGAGGGCATAGACCTGCGGGTCAGCGTTAGTCGGCAGACCTTCATTGACCTGAATGTTGTCGGTATCGGTGATGCGTACTGGCTCAATGCCAAACTGGAAAGCGTCTTTAATCGTAGTCATAATAATCAATCTCCTAAATTAGTTTAAATACTGTGAGTCCTCAAAACTGAGGAGTCCCTAACATCGGGTCAGGGACTGTGTGTTTTACAAGCTGTCCATCCAGTTACCGCCTGACTCAAGGTCAGCGACAATAGCGGCACGGGAGCGACCAGCGGAATGGGTAGCACTGCGGAGGCTCTCACCATAGGTCCGGCGTTCAGCTTTGACCTGTTCGCGGCGCTGTAGCTCTTTCTGCCACTCTGCATCGGTCATGTTCTCTTCACGCATACGCTCAGCCTGAAGTCGTTGCTCTTTAGCGATACGCTCAGCTTCAGCTCGTTTGTTCATCTGGCGGCGACCATAGGCGGTCATCAAGTCATTACTGAAGAAGTTGCCAATGGTCACGCCAGCTTCAGCCAGAGCTTCCAGTAACTCCATTGCCTCGCGGCTGGTAGACGGCAGGCCTGACAGGTAGCCCGGAATGAGGGTCTTGATAGCGAGCGACAGCGGATAGGGCTGACCGTCCAGACTCACAGTGTTTTCATAAAGGTTGATGTCGGTGACTGACAGCTTCCAGTTGTTGTTGTTGAACATCATAGGTAATTCTCCTCTTGAGAGTTGAGACTATCGGTATCGCAGACGCAGTAGCGCCTACGGGTCTCCCCGCATCGGTCATCTCAAAAGGTTTAAAATTAGGTTTGGTATGGTCAGGACTGCTTAGCAAAGGCTCGGCGTAACTGATTGTCTAAATCACGGTCCACCAGCATAGCTATCAGCTCGTCTCGACTGTAGTAAGGGCGCTCAGGGTCTTCGACTCCAAGTCTCAGCAGAGACAGCAGATGACGTGTGGGCAGGCCACGGTAACGAAGGGTCGCTTTGCCGATAGGTGTACGAGGGTCAATCATAGCCATGATTACTTACCTCCACTCACAGCGACCAGCGGTCACAGCTTGATAGTCTGAATACTCAGCCTGTGAGACTTCACGTCCGGCGATGTAGAGGCCTGTGCCATGACGCTGGATGAATTCCTTGGTCTCCGGCTTGATGTCCTCAGCAGACGCTACAGCAGACTGCACGGTGGCGCTGGAGGTCATAGACACGAAGGCTCGGGTTACTGCCAGTCCGTACCCAAGGTCCAACCACCGACCGAACTCTATAGCGGCTACTGGGTCAGCCAGCCACGAGGTCCCTAAGTGACCCATGTTAATCTTTTTAACAAACCCGTTTTCTGGGTTGGTTAGACTTCTACCAGCCTTGGTCCTCATGAAGCGAGCAACCTCGGTACTACGGTTATCTTCTACCTTACCAATCTGAATGCCTACCCGGCGTATCTCATCCAGTCGAAACAATCCGTCCTGACTGGTGATGTCCTGACCGAAGATATGAATGGTGTATTCCTGCTTATTGTCAGAAGTCATAAGAGGCACCTCCCGCCAGAGCTTCGGCAAAGGACTTGAAGCGCTGTTCTTGGTCAGCTTTCGCCTGAAGGCGTTCGGCATCAGGTGGGACCAGCTTATCAAAGGTGCCGTTTTCGTAATCTTCAGTTAGGACCTGAAGGCGGCGGGACCATTTGCTCTCCACCTGCATCATCGCGTTAGAGATGTGCTTCAAGTCGGCATCAGAGCGTGACGCTATCCAATCCATCTCTTCTGAGTCACCCTCACAGGTGTAAGGATTGTTGAAATAGAAGATGTCCTGCAGGCCACGCTTCAGCTCTTCCTCGGTGTGTGTCTGGAGGTATGACTGGATAGGCTCCGCGTACATCTCCCGGATTTTCTCATAGTCCCAGTCTTCCGCCTGGGCATACCATCGGGATAACTTCAGCAGGTCTAAGTTATAGCGACAGCAATCGACACTGGACTCTGCATTGGTCAGCAGGATGATTAAGAACTGGCGGTTAGTTACTGGTAATTCGGTATTCATACAAAGATGCTCCTTTGGTAAAGCACTTTCTGTCTCCACATGGAGTCCGCACCATTCAGACGCATCCTAAACGGACCCATCAGAAAGTGCTTAACGAAAGTGAATGGTTAAATGTTGACGGTCTGGAGTGACCATGTTCTCCATGTACGTATAAAGGTGCGACCGCATGTCAGGACGAGCTGTAAGGACTCCAGATGGTGAGCGGTGATAGACTTAAGCCAATGTAGTGAGTAGACGAGCTACTAACCGAGACGACTAAAGAACGCTAACGAGCTGGAGGTCGATACAGGAGGTCTGTCAGAGGCGGTCACGGGCCTTGATTACTTAGGAGAGATACTTAATGTCGGTTGACCAGATGCTCGCATGTTCTGACGCATCAGACTCAGAGGCGGAGGCTGGTCTCCCTATAGTGATAGTTTAGGGTCCGTAATCATGAACCAGCTTTACTGGCGTGGTACTGGACGGATTTACTGGCGCTGACGACGGTAGCATAGACGTAGCGAGCGTAGCGAGTTGAAACCATAGGTTCACCCAAGGCAACACGCTTACGGCTCAGGGACTCCTGCACAGCGCTTACAGTTAATGTGTCGTGCGTTAGTAGTTGGGTCAGAATCAAGTATGGGCTGACAGGCTTGGTATTGCTTGCCATTGATTCGTTCAGGCGACCAGCACCAGTAAGGACATCATCCAGCCAACCACTCAGGTCGCCCTGACCATCGAATGACAGCAGGTCCCCGCAGTGCTGCTGCAAGTAGGCTTTGGTGAACGTGTTGTCGTGAGTTGCGATTGGTCGTGCCATAGAGTATCTCCTGTAGTTGAATTAGTTGGTTCCCCTATAGTGATAATCAAGTCCATCACTGGTGATGCATACAGTAGCGCGACAGGATGTGACTCACAGGTTGAACCGAATGTCAAGGACTAAAGACGCCTCAGGAATTAAGGAAGTATATATAAAGAGAGACCAGAGGCGACTCACAGTTAAACAGGAATGTCAAGAGGAGACCATAGGAATTTGGAGGGACTGGAGTTTAGGACGCAGTTTAAATAAGACCACAGACAGACTTAGAGTCGGACAGCCGAAGGCGGACCAGTGGGCCTATAGTCAGGAGGGATTATGATTATTATCACCCTCCCTAACTTCAGTCAGACTTCAGTGACCCAAGGTCTCAACCATCAAGCCGTATATGGTCTCCACCTTGGGTCTCCCTACTTAAAGTAAAGCTGTCTTAAGCACATCAGCCAGCCTACCCACAGCGTGTCCTTTCCCGTACAGGTCATACGTAATTGACTGACTGCTGTGACCTAAGATGCCTTGAGCGTCCACCAGATTGACTCCACGCTCTTTCATTCGGGTCGCCAGCCAATGTCTCAGACTGTGGAGAGAGACATCCTGAGAGTCTCCTAGGGCCTCAGTCAGGACCCTTGAGTTAAACCAGCTAGAGTAGGCGCTCGGAGTCATCCCGAAGAGAGGACCCTCATCAGGCTGCATGTCTACCCACGACAGGAAGGACGTCAGGTCAAACCCATAAGCGCCATCGGTTAACGGCACAAGTCGGACTGAATGTTTGTTCTTCACAGACTTCCCGTCCCCATCTTCATTGATGTCGATACAGACCAGTCCATTGTCCAAGGTTACAATGTCACGTTTAGTCAGGTGGCAGACCTCAGCAGACCGAGCGCCAGTGACCACAGACACCAGAGACGCCCATCTACGGGCCTCAGAGGTCGTGTGAGCCGTGTGTCGTGTGAACTGATACTCTGAAGTGGTCAACAAAAACTGGCCACCGAGTTAGAGTTTTTCCAGTATCGATTTTCCGATTCGTTTGGGGGTAAC
>NZ_JBDYCV010000116.1:0-11086 GCF_040495915.1 Shigella sp. FJ200513
CTTCAGGGAAAAATATCATCAGATGGCTGCTTAAAAAAAGAATAAATGGTAGTGTCCGCTATTGCCAGTACACCTCAATGTTTGGTGCCAGTTATCGCTACAGTGGTGCTGGAGTCGGTTATCAGGTTGCCAGTGTGGTTGGCGGTGGATTTACACCTTTTATTGCCGCTGCACTCATCACTTACTTTGCCGGGAACTGGCATAGCATCGCCATTTATTTGCTGGCTGGATGCCTGATTTCTGCAATGACCGCTTTATTGATGAAAGACAATCAACGCTCGTGATAGCCTGGCGAAGATCATCCGATCTTCGCCTTATACTTTTGTTTCACATTCCTGTGACATACTATCGGATGTGCGGTAATTGTATGGAACAGGAGACACACATGAATAATAAGGGCTCCGGTCTGACCCCAGCTCAGGCACTGGATAAACTCGACGCGCTGTATGAGCAATCTGTAGTTGCTTTACGCAACGCCATTGGCAAATATATTACAATTGGCGAATTACCTGATGAAAACGCCCGTAAACAAGGTCTTTTTGTCTATCCATCACTGACCGTAACCTGGGACGGTAGCACAACAAATCCCCCCAAAACGCGCGCATTTGGTCGTTTTACTCACGCAGGCAGCTACACCACCACGATTACTCGCCCTACTCTCTTTCGTTCGTATCTGAATGAGCAACTAACGTTGCTTTATCAGGATTATGGTGCGCATATCTCTGTGCAACCCTCGCAACATGAAATCCCTTATCCTTATGTCATCGATGGCTCTGAATTGACACTTGATCGCTCAATGAGCGCTGATTTAACTCGCTACTTCCCGACAACAGAACTGGCGCAAATCGGCGATGAAACTGCAGACGGCATTTATCATCCAACGGAATTCTCCCCGCTATCGCATTTTGATGCGCGCCGCGTCGATTTTTCCCTCGCACGGTTGCGCCATTATACCGGTACGCCAGTAGAACATTTTCAACCGTTCGTCTTGTTTACCAACTACACACGTTATGTGGATGAATTCGTTCGTTGGGGATGCAGCCAGATCCTCGATCCTGATAGTCCCTACATTGCCCTTTCTTGTGCTGGCGGGAACTGGATCACTGCCGAAACCGAAGCGCCAGAAGAAGCCATTTCCGACCTTGCATGGAAAAAACACCAGATGCCAGCATGGCATTTAATTACCGCTGATGGTCAGGGTATTACTCTGGTGAATATTGGCGTGGGACCGTCCAATGCTAAAACCATCTGCGATCATCTGGCAGTGCTACGCCCGGATATCTGGTTGATGATTGGTCACTGTGGCGGATTACGTGAAAGCCAGGCCATTGGAGATTATGTCCTTGCACACGCTTATTTACGCGATGACCACGTTCTTGATGCGGTTCTGCCGCCCGATATACCTATTCCGAGCATTGCTGAAGTGCAACGTGCGCTTTATGACGCTACCAAGTTAGTCAGCGGCAGGCCTGGTGAGGAAGTCAAACAGCGGCTGCGTACAGGTACTGTGGTAACCACAGATGACAGGAACTGGGAGTTACGTTACTCAGCTTCTGCACTTCGTTTTAACTTAAGCCGGGCCGTAGCAATTGATATGGAAAGTGCAACCATTGCCGCGCAAGGATATCGTTTCCGCGTGCCATACGGGACACTACTGTGTGTTTCAGATAAACCGTTACATGGTGAGATTAAGCTTCCCGGCCAGGCTAACCGTTTTTATGAAGGCGCTATTTCCGAACACCTGCAAATTGGCATTCGGGCGATCGATTTGCTGCGCGCAGAAGGCGACCGACTGCATTCACGTAAATTACGAACCTTTAATGAGCCGCCGTTCCGATAATAAGTTATGAACCTTCTTATCAGAAATAGATGTGAAGGATTAAGTAAGACATCTGGCAAATAGCCTGCAATAAACGCGGGCTGCTTGCTTCCTTGGGCAGATGCGAGTTTTATTATCGTCTTAATGATTTCCACATATTAAAAGCAAGTATGCTTTCAAAACACAATTATAAAAAATCCCGCCAACAACATTAGTTTTTATAAAATTAAATATAAGATTATGGCTTTAGAATATTTTTATTTCTAATAGACGAGATTTTTCCTGTTATGATATAATATGCCGAATTAACACATGTTAACGATTTACCAGTAATGTAAATAAATTTTCGAGGAGATCATTCCAGTGGGACGTAAATGGGCCAATATTGTTGCTAAAAAAACGGCTAAAGACGGTGCAACGTCTAAAATTTATGCAAAATTCGGTGTAGAAATCTATGCTGCTGCCAAACAAGGTGAACCCGATCCAGAATTAAACACATCTTTAAAATTCGTTATTGAACGTGCAAAGCAGGCACAAGTTCCAAAGCACGTTATTGATAAAGCAATTGATAAAGCCAAAGGCGGCGGAGATGAAACGTTCGTACAGGGACGTTATGAAGGCTTTGGTCCTAATGGCTCAATGATTATTGCTGAGACATTGACTTCAAATGTTAACCGTACGATTGCTAACGTTCGCACAATTTTCAATAAAAAAGGCGGCAATATCGGAGCGGCAGGTTCTGTCAGCTATATGTTTGACAATACGGGTGTGATTGTATTTAAAGGAACAGACCCTGACCATATTTTTGAAATTTTGCTTGAAGCTGAAGTTGATGTTCGTGATGTAACTGAAGAAGAAGGTAATATTGTTATTTATACTGAACCTGCTGACCTTCATAAAGGAATCGCGGCGCTAAAAGCAGCTGGAATCACTGAGTTCTCAACAACAGAATTAGAAATGATTGCTCAATCTGAAGTTGAGCTTTCCCCAGAAGATTTAGAAATCTTTGAAGGGCTTGTTGATGCCCTTGAAGATGACGACGATGTACAAAAAGTTTATCATAACGTCGCAAATCTCTAATTATATTTTAAAGAAATCTGTCTTTATGGCAGATTTCTTTAATCTCATATAATTCTTATAAAAAATATAATATTTAACTCGTCATATTGCTTATAAAAAATCCCCGTCCCCAGAGAAATAATATTTATTAAAATGGCAGGTCTTCTTTTTCTGATTACCGAAGACAAAGTGGCAATTACGTATAGTTTCCCGATAAAGACGCGACAGCTACGTCCCGCATAAGGCATTTTTCTCTTTATCTTTGTACGGTACTTCATGGAACAGAATTTTTGACCTTGTGAATCGTGATATCTGTTGGGGAGGGGCAATTTGCTCACTGAAGCGTGAGACTCGATTAAGCGCACGAAACACAGAAATCAAAAAACCCGGCCACTTTTTTACAAAGTGGCCGGGTAAAAATAATTTTTATTTTTTAACTGTCCTGAGTCTCATAGAGATGTCTCAAAACTAAAATTTGGCTCCTCTGACTGGACTCGAACCAGTGACATACGGATTAACAGTCCGCCGTTCTACCGACTGAACTACAGAGGAATCGTGAGAACGAGGCGAATATTAGCGATGCCCACCCACAATGTCAAAGCCTGTTTTTTAAATTTGAAATCGTTTGCTGAAATAATCTGCATTTTGTCGTTTATTCCGACACAACTGGCTTTTTTTCACACTTTTGCGGCTCGGATCGAGGGTATTTCCACAGCCAACGTCCAGTAACCATTCGCCAGTAAAACAGCACGGCCCGCACAGCCCAGTCGGCAAACATTCCCATCCAGACACCAACCACACCCCAGCCAAGCATGATTCCCTGCACATAACCGACTACAACCCGGCAACCCCACATGCTCAACATAGAAACCCACATGGCGTAACGGGCATCACGAGCACCCTTAAATCCAGCGGGTAGCACCCATGAGGCGGACCAAATAGGCATAAATAAAGCATTTAGCTAAATCAGAATCACAACGACGTGTTTAACCTGTGGATCCTGGGTGTAAAACGATGCCATAACCCCGGCAAAGGGAGCCGTTAGCCAGGCGATGGCCGTTAATCCAAGAGTGGACAGCCAGAACACATGCCGCAACTGAATCTCTGCTTGCGCTATCTGCCCTACCCCCAACCTTCGGCCTGTAATGATCGTAGAAGCAGAACCGAGCGCACTTCCGGGTAAGTTGATAAGAGCCGCAATTGAGAACGCGATAAAATTTCCGGCAATAACGCTGGTCCCCATCCCGGCAACGAACATTTGGGTTAATAACCGACCACTGGTAAATAACACTGATTCGACACTCGCTGGAATACCAATCCCCATGACTTCCCAGATAATGCTAAAATTCAGCGGTTTAAAATAGCTCTTTAACGAAATCCTTAGCGCAGGATTAAAACCAATCGCCAGCACCCACAAAATTGCAACTGCGCCAATATAACGAGAAATGGTTAAACCCAACCCAGCCCCGACCAGGAGAAAAGGCCGTAAATCAATATGCCGCTAATAATAATATTAAGAATATTCAGGCTACCGTTAATCAGTAGCGGTATTTTCGTATTCCCTGCACCACGAAGTGCCCCGCTACCAATAAGAGTGATGGCAGCGGCTGGATAACTGAGTACGGTCAGCTCCAGATAAGTCAACGCCAGTGCTTTAACTTCTGTCGTGGCATCACCCGCGACGAAATCAATAATTTGTTCGCCAAAATGATGAATTAGCGTTGCCAACAGTACGGCAAACAACGTCATGATCACCAATGACTGCCGCGTCGCCACCCTCGCTCGTCGTCGATCCCGCTTACCGAGACTAAATGCTACAACGACAGTAGTACCAAGATCGATAGCTGCAAAAAAAGCCATAATGACCATATTGAAGCTGTCCGCCAACCCCACGCCGGCCATCGCATCTTTTCCCAGCCAACTGACCAGAAAAGTGCTCAGGACCCCCATCAACAGGACACAGGCGTTCTCCATGAAGATAGGAACAGCAAGCGGGGTTATCTCGCGCTAGAACAACACTTTGTAGCTCTTGCGTTTAGAGTGCCAGCGAGTGCCGTGAACAACCTGGCGTAAAGCAGAGGAGATATTCAAAGCCGACCTTAATTGCAGAAAGTGAAACCACATTTCAAATGATGAGGGAGAATCAGCAAAGCTGCAAAGATTTTCGCCAACAAATTGTCTGCAAATGCAACAAACTGTTGATAGAAACGGCAAACAGTTGGGAAATTTAAAAATCGGGTTTGACAAAATATTTTTCGCCGTTAAGATGTGCCTCAACAGCGATTCCTCTGTAGTTCAGTCGGTAGAACGGCGGACTGTTAATCCGTATGTCACTGGTTCGAGTCCAGTCAGAGGAGCCAAATTTCTGAAAAGCCCGCTTTTATAGCGGGCTTTTTGCTATATCTGATAATCAATTTCCTCTTCACTGTTTTCCATCACCTGGCGCTTGATATCCTCAACTGACAGTCCTGCATTACAAAGTTCCAGAAAGCGCCAAACATAGTTACGCTGAAGTTGTCCTCGCTTCAGTCCCAACCAGACAGTATTAGCATCGAAAAGATGCCGCGTATCCAGGCGGATTAAATTCTCTTCCTCTTGTTCGCCGCTGGATTGTTCGGCAACTAATCCGATCCCAAGCCCAAGAGCAACATAGGTTTTAATGACATCAGAATCCTGTGCACTTAATACAATATCTGCCGGCAAACCTTTGCGGGTAAATGCGTCATCAGTGCGTGAGCGCCCCGTAATTCCCTGTCGGTAAGTAATTAACGGCCACTTCGCTATTGATTCCAGCGTCAATGGTGTAATTTGCGTTAAGGGATGATCGAGTGGAACAAGCAAACTATGGTGCCAACAAAACCATGGGAAGGCGACGAGCTGCGGGTCATTACTCAAACGCTCGCTGGCGATACCAATATCAGCTTCGCCATTTTGCAACAACGTCGCAATTTCCTGTGGCGAACCCTGGATTAGCTCGAGCCGAACCTCCGGGAAAAGTTCGCGAAAAGCTTTAATGACCTCTGGCAAGCTATAACGTGCCTGAGTATGCGTCGTTGCAATAGTGAGAACACCAGACGTATCGTTGGTAAACAGGTCTGCAAGCCGACGAACATTACTGGCTTCATTCAGAATACGTTCTGCAATGACCAGTAATGCTTTGCCCGGTTCAGTCATCCCCAGCAGTCGCTTACCTCGTCGAACAAATATTTCGATGCCAAATTCATCCTCCAGTTCCCGAATATGACGGCTAACGCCTGACTGTGAGGTAAAAAGCATATTCGCAACCTCTGTCAGGTTGTAATCCTGACGTGCAGCCTCGCGGATTATCTTTAGTTGTTGGAAATTCACGGTAAACTCCGGGCAGTTCAGATATCCCGTTATTGTTAAAGTCTAATGCCCGGCATAACAAATAATAAAAACCCGCATCTTATTCCATCCCGATATAACGCTTAGCTCACCAATTGCCACTGCCTTTTTTCCATCACTGGAGAACTAATCACTGACATTAACAACTCTTTCACTGCCTGTGCCTGTGGTGACAAGTTTGCTCTGGCGGGTAAATTTAAGGACAAAGAGAGACTCATTGAAGGAGTGGTAATGCGTGACATCCACCCATTTACTGCGCCACATAACGAACGCGCAGCCGATTCAGGTAATACTGCAACGCCCATGCCGCTGGCAATCGCTGCGGTAAGCGTGGCAATAGACTCAATTTCACCAATGACTTTTGCCGTGAGCCGCCGTAGGGAAAAAGCCTCATCAACACGAAGTCTAACAGCGCTGTAATCACTGGGGAGAAAAAGGTTCATTTGCGCAATAGCATTAACATCAACGTTTTGCCCCGGGCAATCTTGAGTTCCTACCAGGAAAAGATCTTCTTTCAGCAAAGCCTGACTGGATACCCCAGCCACAGGGGAATGCTCATAAATCACCGCCATATCGAGTTGGTGATTTATCAGTTTTTCGTTAAGCACTGCACCACTATTTTCATGAAGATAGATAACGACCTCCGGGAATTCAGCGCGAACCGCCTGTAATAAGGGCATGGTGATGGATGACGCAGCGGTTCCTGGCGCAAAGCCAATCGAGACTTGCCCCGATAATGACTGACCAACGTTATGCACCGCCAGTTGGGCCTGCTCACACTGACGTAAAATGGCCCGTGCATGGGTATAGAGAATTTTTCCGGCGTCTGTTGGCGTAACGCCCCGTTTTGTGCGAATCAAAAGCTGTTGATTTAACTCACCTTCCAGTATGGCAACCTGTTGGCTGAGCGCTGGTTGTGCGATATGCAATACTTCAGCAGCCTGGGTCAGGCTACCAATATCTACAATTTTTACGAAGTATTTCAGGCGTCTGAAGTTCATGTTGCCTCCGGTTTTTAAGAATCGGCCCAAGTGCCGCCATTACTTACAACCAGTATGCAAGATGCCTGCCAGTTCTATTTTGGCGTTGATGCGCAAGCTAACCAACTGTCAAATAAGAGATTATGATAGATTCGTCATTGGCCCTTTTTATCAGCAGTCGCATTCACCTGCCCTATAAAAGGAGGGTATGCACCACGATGGTTCATTACCCAATAAGATTGAAAGCTCACCACTTTGTTGAAATTGGCAGCAAACAAACAAAAAAAATGCATTTCACCCTTTGACATCACCATGCACTGCCATTAATATGCGCCCCGTTCACACGATTCCTCTGTAGTTCAGTCGGTAGAACGGCGGACTGTTAATCCGTATGTCACTGGTTCGAGTCCAGTCAGAGGAGCCAAATTCAAAAAAGCCTGCTTTCGAGCAGGCTTTTTACTTTCTAATTACCAACGCTCTTAAAACATCTGTCTTGAACCAGAACTAATTTGCACAGGCATTCCCGATCGATGTTGCAACGCAGCATTTGCGCGATTTACATCAACTTCTTGCCCGTTGATAAACGCCCGCAAAGATGGGGTTACCGGCAATGGCACTTTTCGGTCAGACTCATATTCTGCACGATTGCGCGACAGCGGCTCATGAACTTCCAGCCACTTTGAACCATCCGGTTCCGTTGTGTATTTCACTGGCTGATCAATAATTTGTACACGAGTGCCTACAGGAACATTATCAAACAGATATTTGATATCGTCATTACGCAGACGAATACAGCCCTGACTTACACGGAGCCCAATACCAAAATTGGCATTGGTACCGTGGATGGCATACAACCTGCCAATATAAATCGCGTACAGCCCCATGGGGTTATCGGGCCCCGCAGGAACAAATGCGGGCAAACTCTCCCCTCGTTTCGCATATTCGCGCCGGATGTTCGGCGTTGGCGTCCAGGTTGGTGCTTCTTGTTTACGTTCAACGGTAGTCACCCAGTTACGCGGGGTTTCTCGCCCAGCCTGGCCGATACCAATAGGAAAGACTTCCACTGTATTACTGTCTGGCGGATAGTAATAAAGACGCATTTCAGCGACGTTAACCACAATCCCTTTACGAACAGTGGCGGGCAAAATCAGTTGCTGCGGAATGGTGAGTTGTGAGCCAGGCTTCGGCAAAAAAACATCAGCGCCCGGATTCGCTTCCAGCATATTACTTAACCCTTGCCCGTATTGTGCGGCAAAAGTCTCCAGCGGCTGAGTATTGTGATCAGGAACAGTTACAGTAAGCGACTGCCCCACTAAACGGCTACCCTCTGGAGGTAATGGATAAGTTACCGCCAGGCTATTTTGGCTGGCAAAAAGCAGAGCAAATGAGCAAAGAATATTTACACGACGCATCATGTCCCTTTCCTAAGTCGCGAATACTATCCGATAAGTATAGCTTTTATCAGACTTTTCGTTTTTAGCTGTTCAAATCAGAAGTCGTATTCCCCGGTAGAACAATATTACTGGCAGCAAGTTCGCCCATGTTGTTGTATATCGCACAAGCAGCTTCGATGATGGACATCGCCAGAGCTGCACCACTCCCCTCACCTAAACGCATATCCATATTGAGATAAGGCTCCAGCCCCAAATGCGAGAGCGCTATACGCGCGCCTTTTTCTGCCGACAAGTGAGAAGGAATGAGATACGGTTTGATTGCAGGAGACATCTGGCAGGCTGCGAGCGCAGCAGCATAAGAAAGAAATCCATCCAGCAACACGGGTAAACCGCAGGAAGCAGCACCTAACATCACTCCAGCTATTCCGACCAAATCAAATCCACCCACTTTTGCCAGGACATCAACACCATCCTGAGGATTTGGTTGATTCAACGTAATCGCCCGACGCACAACATCAATTTTATTAGCCAGTTTATCTGTCGGCAGGTTTGCGCCAATCCCAACCACTTCTTCAGGATCCCGGCCAGTGATTGTGCTGACTATTGCCGCTGCCGGTGTCGTGTTTGCCATCCCCAGTTCACCTACACCAAACAGCGTGACACCGTTTTTCGCCAGCTCCCGCGTATAACATATGACGTCCAAAAGCAACTTTTCAGCCTGACGGCGACTCATTGCCGGAGCTGAAGCAATATTGCCGCTACCTCGTGCGACACGCATGTTGATAAGCCCGGGGATAGGCTCAGCAGTATCAATACCAACATCAATTACGTGGACGTTAGCGCCCGCTTGTGCTGCCAGCACACACACGCCGGTTGTTCCACGGGTCATATTTTCAGCCTGTATGGCTGTCACTTCTTTTGGAGAAATAGCGACCCCTTCCTCCCAGACGCCGTGATCGGCACACATAACCAGTACCGCTTTTTTGCCCACATGCGGTATGCCATTCACCCCCGGCATTCCTGCCAGTTGTATGGCAAGCGCCTCCAGCTTTCCTAGGCTACCAACAGGTTTGAATAACCCGTCAACATGCCGTTGTGCACGCGACATAGCGGCAGAATTGATGGCTGGGATCGTATTCAGTAAATCGGCAATTATTTGCATGTCACGTTTCTTTATAGCAGTGCCAGCAGGAAGACCAGTTCACCAAGCTCTATGGCTGCTCCCAGCGTATCGCCCGTTTGCCCGCCCAGCGTACGTTTGAGAAGCTGACCGAGGATGAAAATCGCCACCATCGTCACCACCATAGCAGCCACACCATGCATACCCAGCAATAATACGGCAGCAAAAATAGCGGCTAAGCCGAGTGTGACGCAGGTTTGTCGCCCATCAATTTTGCCAATGAACACATTGCCAAGCCCTTCTTCCCGCGCATAACGATGACGATACATCAATAATGCGGCAGTCCCGCGGCTGACCGCACATGCTGCCGCCAGCGATGCAAGGATCGGTTCGCCACGCAGAGCCAACTCGCTTAACACCAGAATCTTTGCCAGTACCACAAAAATCAATGCCAGACCGCCGTGGGTGCCTAAACGGCTATCACGCATGATTTCCAACATGCGATCGCGACTACGTGCAGAAAATACGCCATCACAGGTATCAGCGAGGCCGTCCAGATGGAATTCCCCGGTCATCAGCGCCAGCACAAGTACGCTAAACAGTGCCGCCAGTGGTGCGCCACACCATGCCTGCAGCACCATGAAGACCAGCCCGCTAATCGCGCCAAGCAATAATCCAATCAAAGGAAAAGTAATAATACCGCGAGAATAATGTTCGAAATCCAGTCCCTGGGACCAGCGACGCGGTACAGGCAGACGCGTAATAAATGAGAGCATCGCCCAAAATAATTTGCTCATTTGATTTTTACTCCAATACCCGAAACCACCAGCCATACTTCATTTGCCGCAGCGGCCAACTGCTGATTTACCCGCCCGGCAATATCACGAAAATGTCGTGCCAGACGACTCTCCGGCACAATCCCCATTCCCACTTCGTTAGTCACTAATACAACCTTTGCGGGGCAACGTTGGCAGGCAGCAATCAACGACTGAATCTCAGCATTAATCGCCTGTTCCATCGCCTGATAATCCCATTCATCAGGGTCTTTATCGCCGCCATAATCAAACAACAGATTAGTCACCATTGTGGTAACGCATTCCAGCAACACAGCCTCATTCGGGTTAATGTCTGCATGAATTAATTCATCAAGATGTTGCCAGCGCTCCACTGTGCGCCAGTGCTCCGGGCGGCTTTGCCGATGATGTTCTATCCGTGCAGCCATCTCATCATCAAGGATTTGCGAGGTAGCGATATACAGAACCTGTGAAGAGTGAGGTGTACTGGCAATAGCGGACACTACCATTTATTCTTTTTTTAAGCAGCCATCTGATGATATTTTTCCCTGAAG
>NZ_JBDYCV010000117.1:0-11082 GCF_040495915.1 Shigella sp. FJ200513
ATTGGAGCACCTGTGTTGTTCTGAGGTGAGCATATCACCTCTGTTCAGGTGGCCAAATTCAGTGTGCCACTTCACCCATAATGGGCTTTTAATCCTATCGTTTATTGCTTGCATAGTAGAATCTAACCATCCATCACTCATAGCTAACCCTCGGAAATCTTACATTTCTGTCTATCATAACCACTAGCATCACCTTTAGGAACCATCTGAAACGGGAGGTGTATTTAGACCTTGCTAATCTTAGACAGCCGCCCGGTTCATGCATCACGTCCACACAGTGAAGCTATTCGCGACGCTCAACGAAAAAAACCTAAAGTTCCGGTACATGCTGTACTGACGGCGACAAATCCGCTGATCCGTTTTATCGGTAGTGATGATATGACGCAAAACCGGGAATTATTTCAGGTCTGGTTACAAAAATTAGCGCAGTGGCATCAGACCACTACGCCTTATCTTTTTTTACATACGCCAGATATTGCCCAGGCCCCGGAACTGGTACATACCCTGTGGGAAGACTTACGTAAAACGCTTCCAGAGATCGGAGCAGTTCCGGCTATTCCACAGCAATCTTCTCTTTTCTGAATTTGCCACCTATCATAGACAGGTGCCATCGGCCATTTTAAAGGGAGTTTGTATGGTAAGCGCGCTATATGCCGTTTTAAGTGCGTTGTTATTAATGAAGTTCTCTTTTGATGTCGTTCGCCTGCGAATGCAGTACCGCGTTGCCTATGGTGACGGTGGTTTTAGCGAACTGCAAAGCGCTATTTGCATTCATGGTAACGCGGTGGAATATATTCCCATCGCGATTGTGCTGATGCTGTTTATGGAAATGAATGGCGCAGAAACCTGGATGGTGCATATTTGCGGCATCGTTTTGCTTGCTGGTCGTCTGATGCATTATTACGGTTTTCATCACCGTCTGTTTCGCTGGCGACGTTCCGGCATGAGCGCCACCTGGTGTGCGCTGTTGCTGATGGTGCTGGCGAATCTTTGGTATATGCCCTGGGAGTTGGTTTTCTCCCTGCGTTAGCGCACAATACGCCACTTTCTTTTTCCCGGATTTTTACGTTATGTCTCACCGCGACACGCTATTTTCTGCCCCTATCGCCAGACTGGGCGACTGGACCTTTGATGAACGGGTCGCTGAAGTCTTCCCGGATATGATCCAGCGTTCCGTTCCCGGCTATTCCAATATTATTTCCATGATTGGTATGTTAGCCGAGCGCTTCGTTCAACCTGGTACGCAGGTTTACGATCTGGGTTGTTCTCTGGGCGCGGCGACGCTCTCGGTGCGTCGCAACATTCATCATGATAATTGCAAAATTATTGCCATCGACAACTCCCCGGCGATGATTGAACGCTGCCGTCGTCATATTGACGCCTATAAAGCCCCTACGCCAGTAGACGTCATTGAAGGTGATATTCGCGATATCGCCATTGAAAACGCATCGATGGTGGTGCTGAATTTTACCCTGCAATTCCTGGAACCTTCCGAGCGCCAGGCATTACTGGATAAAATTTATCAAGGACTGAACCCGGGCGGCGCGCTGGTGCTTTCGGAAAAATTCAGTTTCGAAGATGCCAAAGTTGGTGAACTGTTGTTCAACATGCACCACGACTTTAAACGTGCCAACGGTTACAGCGAACTGGAGATCAGCCAGAAGCGCAGCATGCTGGAAAACGTGATGCTGACCGATTCCGTGGAAACCCATAAAGCACGCCTGCATAAAGCCGGTTTTGAGCATAGCGAGCTGTGGTTCCAGTGCTTTAACTTTGGTTCACTGGTGGCATTAAAAGCAGAGGACGCTGCATGATCGACTTTGGTAACTTTTATTCTCTGATTGCCAAAAATCATCTTTCACACTGGCTCGAAACGCTGCCCGCGCAGATTGCTAACTGGCAGCGCGAGCAGCAGCACGGGCTGTTTAAGCAGTGGTCCAACACGGTGGAATTTCTGCCTGAAATTAAACCGTATCGTCTGGATTTATTGCATAGCGTAACCGCCGAAAGCGAAGAGCCACTGAGCACCGGGCAAATTAAACGCATTGAAACGCTTATGCGGAACCTGATGCCATGGCGCAAAGGGCCGTTCTCACTGTATGGCGTCAACATCGATACCGAATGGCGTTCCGACTGGAAATGGGATCGTGTTCTGCCCCATCTTTCTGATTTAACCGGACGCACCATTCTGGATGTCGGCTGCGGCAGCGGTTATCACATGTGGCGCATGATTGGCGCAGGCGCGCACCTCGCGGTGGGGATCGACCCTACGCAACTGTTTCTGTGCCAGTTTGAAGCGGTGCGTAAACTACTGGGTAACGATCAGCGCGCACATTTGTTACCGTTAGGTATTGAACAGCTTCCGGCACTGAAAGCCTTTGATACCGTCTTTTCGATGGGCGTGCTTTACCATCGCCGTTCGCCGCTGGAGCATCTCTGGCAGTTGAAAGATCAACTGGTGAATGAGGGTGAACTGGTGCTGGAAACGCTGGTTATTGATGGCGATGAGAACACGGTGCTGGTACCAGGCGATCGTTACGCGCAAATGCGTAATGTCTATTTCATCCCTTCCGCGCTGGCGCTGAAAAACTGGCTGAAGAAGTGTGGTTTTGTAGATATCCGCATTGTGGATGTGTGCGTTACCACTACTGAAGAGCAGCGACGCACTGAATGGATGGTTACCGAATCTCTGTCCGATTTCCTCGACCCACATGATCCGAGTAAGACAGTTGAAGGTTATCCTGCGCCTAAACGCGCGGTGCTGATTGCGCGCAAGCCGTAAAGGTCTGGTATTACTGCCGGATGCGGCGTGAACGCCTTATCCGGCCTACAAACCCTTGCTAATTCAATCTATTGCAGGGACTATGTAGGCCTGATAAGCATAGCGCATCAGGCAGTTTTACGTTTGCATAACCTCAGCGCCCGTTTCCGGGCGCTATTCACTTCTTACGCCTGAACAGCAGGCTTATCAAATGCCGTTAACTTCGGTGCGTTACCCGTATATTTTTCGATATACACCAGCGCAGAGTTACCGGCACAGGCATTTGCCCGCTGCGAGCTGGGGATATCCGCCGTTAACACGTTCGCACTGCCGTTTTTACACAAGCCGTTTTCCAGATCTGGCCATGCACCTTCATGCACGCATACCACGCCTTTTTTGATCCCGTCAGTCACCACCGCGCCTGTCAAAATCTGACCACGTTTGTTCCAGACACGCACCAGATCGCCATTCGCAATACCAAATCGAGCAGCATCTTCGGTGTGAATAGTGATCGGTTCACGATCGGCAACCGCATATTTTTTACGCAGTTCCGCATAGTTAAGCTGACTGTGTAAACGGTGTGCCGGATGTGCGGTCAGAAGCTGCAACTGCTTCTCGTCGGCGGTACCCTTCCACTCATCAGGCGCAAGCCAGGTTGGGTGTGCCGGGCAATCCTTATAGCCAAATTTTTCCAGCGTTTTGGAGTAAATCTCAATTTTGCCGCTTGGCGTACCCAGCGCATTTTTCACCGGATCGGCGCGGAAATCACCATAACGAACGTACTGTTCGTTCTTCTCGCTGCGGCGCATTTCGATCAGTTTATTTTGCTGCCAGAAGGCATTAAACATTGGCATAGTGACGCGTTGCGCACGGGCCCCTTTCTGAGCGGCATCATAGAAAAATTTCAGCCACGCCATTTCATCTTTACCTTCGGTATAGATCTCTTTTCCGCCAGGTTTGAGTAATTCCGCAAGATCGGCAAACACGTCAAAATCGTTACGCGCTTCAAATTGCGGAGCAACAGCCTGCTTCATCGGCACAATATGCTGGTTGCTGTAATCACCGGTCATCGTCAAGTCATTGCGCTCAAACGATGTGGTGATCGGTAATACGATATCTGCGTGTTTGGCTGCTGCGGTCCAGTAGCATTCAGAAACGACGATCATCTCCGGTTTCTGCCAGGCTTTGATCAGACGATTAGTATCCTGGTGATGGGTAAAGTTACCGCCACCCGCCCACCAGATCATTTTGATATTCGGATACGTTTGTTCTTTACCGTTATGCTGATATTTGCCGCCAGGATTTTCCAGCGCATCGACGATACGGGCAACAGGAATCGCCGTCATTCCGCCATCATCAGCGGCCTCGCTGGCCTGTCCGGCAATCGCCGCAGACATTTCCGGCAGCACGCCGCCAACACGCGTCGGGTTGCCACCATTGGAGTAATGATAAGAGAAACCAAAACCGCCGCCCGGTGTACCAATCTGCCCTAACATCGCCGCCAGCGTCACCAGCATCCAGTGTTTCTGTTCACCATATTGCTGGCGCTGAATTCCCCAGCCTGCCATCAGCATTGTGCGATTCGCCGCCATCAGTTCAGCGAGTTTGACTATCTGCGCTTCCGGTACGCCAGTAATTTCCGCCGTCCAGACCGCGCTCTTCGGCGTATTATCGCTCTTACCTGTCAGATACTCTTCAAACTGCGGATACCCGGTAGTGTATTTTTCAAGGAACACTTTATCGTGTTTGCCTTGTGTCATCAGGGTATGCGCAATCCCTAACATCAGTGCCACGTCGGTGCCCATATTCGGCGCGATCCAGGTGGCATTATCGCCAAAGAATTCGATGGTTTCGGAGCGGATAGGATCAATGGCAATCACTGGTTTGCCAGATTTTTTCAGCTGATGGAAGTATTCCAGCCCTTGCTCATCGGTACTGCTCCAGGCAATTTTTAAGGTATTCAGCGGGTTCATTCCCCACAGCACCACAACCTGGCTGTTTTCCAGAATCAGCGGCCAGGAGGCCTGCTGTTCATACACCTCTACAGAACCGACCACATGCGGCATGATCACCTGTGCTGCCCCGGTTGAATAATCGCCGCTATGCCCGGAATAACCGCCCGCCAGGTTCATATAACGTTGCAGTAAGGTTTGCGCTTTATGCAACACGCCAGAAGAGCGCCAGCCGTAAGATCCGGCAAAAATGGCCGATGGTCCGTTAGCTTTACGAATACGCTCATGTTGCTCATGAATCAGTTTTAATGCCTGTTCCCAGCTCACCTGTACATAGGTATCTTCGCCACGACCTTTCGCCGGTTGCAGTGGATTGTCGAGATAGCTTTTTCTCACCATCGGATGCTGAATACGCGCCGTGGTGTGTACCTGATCCGCCGCCGTAGACTGTAAGGAGTTCGGTATGGTTTTCGCCAGCGCGCCTGTCGAAGAAACAATCTTGCCGTCCTTCACTTCTACGCTCATCGCTCCCCAACGTCCCGCGGTGAGGATTTTACCGCCCTTCTCTTCTGCCCATGCGGGGAGCGGTGCTGCCGATGTCACCACCAGCGCTCCAGCGGCAATACCGCTGTGTTTAATAAATTCACGTCTTGTTAATGCCATAACTTCCTCCCTGATCAACGAGGATCACTGTTTCTCGGTAATATCTTTGGCGTTGTACTGGAAATACCGCGTTAAAATGTCCGGTTCGTTTTCGCTCATGCTGGTTCGTGCCCCCATTCCTTTGGCAATGGACGGCCACGCATTGACGGTGTAATGGTCGGCGGCAATAGAGGCATGACAACCAGCGCAATAGGTATCGTCAAGTTTTTCAGCGTATTGCCATAGCGGTTTACGGTCCGCTAATGCGGGATCGGTAAGCGCACCCTGTAAAGACGCCTGACGCCATTGATTGCCGTATTCGTCAGCCTGCCATTCCCCGTTTACCGTGAGCGCCTTGATACCTTCTTCACTTAATGTGGCTAGCGCCAGCCGTTGACCTGCCGCCAGGTAGAGCGTGTTTTCACTGCCCTGCATTTGATAACCCTGCAACAGAACGATCGGCTGTTTGCCACTGGCATCAACGACGGTGAGATCGGTACCAGGATTCACGGTAGCCAGCTCGCCTATGCGAGAAGTTTTGAAAGGATAAATATGTGCGCCATTAGTCACTGAAGTAGCGGCCTGACTTTCCAGCTCATGCGCCGCGTTGTCATCCATTTTTATTTCTGGCGGAAAATGGGCAATGCCTTTATGACAATCGATACAGGTTTCGCCGCCCTTTTGTGCTTTGTTATGCATTTTCTGCGCAGATTCACTTTGCGAGGCAATATCCATGGCATCAAAAGAATGGCAACTACGGCACGTTGCAGAGTCAGTTGCTTTTAATTCTTTCCATACTGTTTCGGCCATTTCCTGGCGATGAGTTTCGAACTTATCGTCACTGTCTATTTTGCCGCTAACAAATTCATGATAAATATCTTTAGATGCTTTTAATTTAGCAAATAAATAATCCATCCCTGACTTTGGAATATGGCAATCGGCACATTCCGCACGTATCCCTTTCTGGTTCGAAAAGTGGACAGTTCCCTGATATTCCTCAAAAGGTTTACTCATCGAGTGGCAGGAAAGGCAAAATGCTGTATCCGACGTTTTATGTAAGGCTTTTTGCGCCAGCAATAACCCGCCGCCACCAACCACAACCGCTATCAGCAAAAACAATAACCCAATGCGTTTTTTCCCTCGCATAGATTCCTCTAAATAAATTCCAGAACACCGAAATCATTGTATAATTAAATACACAACGAATTAACCGCTTGCATAACTCGGCACAACACTGCCTGAAATAATCGATAAAGAATATGATTTATTACAATGTAATCATTAATTGCTAAGGAATAACCCAGTTGCTATTTAGAATATATATTTATCAGTTTTAGCAATTTAAATCCCATAATCAATGTGAATATAAAAAATATTTTTAGCACAACGCTATGCGCACTGTCACCCGCTCAACAGATCACGGTTATCGTTCGTTTTTTATACTGCTCAGGGATAAAAAAAGGCCCCTGTTGAAATTGCAGGGGCCTGGTACGAGCAAGCATCATATTGGGCGACATGATGCAACGGTAAAAATCATTTGGCCTGATGGCGTTCAATGATTCCTTTCATTTCAGCAACCGCCGCCCCGTCTACGATATAACGCGAATACTCGTCCGCGTGTTCATCTGATGACATGGACAATCCTTGATTACGATAACGCATCGGTGAGGCTTGCCACGCTCCCGCGGAGCTATGGACTTCCAGCACTCCGGCATCGAGGAAGTGGTGCAGGTTTTCTGCACGGACTCCTGCTCCAGCCATAATGATTGGAGCATCACGATGGGCAATAAGTTCCATAATTTTTGATAAACCTTGCAGTGCGTCTGATTTTTGCCCTGATGTCAGTACCCGGGCAATGCCCAATTCCGCAAGATTATTGAGTGTATATAAAGGGTTAGCGCACATATCGAAGGCGCGATGAAAAGTCACTGCCAGCGGACCGGCAGCAGCCATTATTTTTTCCATTCGTGGCATATCGACATTCCCGTCAACATCGAGAACGCCCGTCACCAGTCCAGGAAAACCTAATTCGCGGACCGTGCGCACATCCTCAAGAATGGCGGCAAACTCACCGTCGCTGTAGCAAAAATCACCACCGCGTGGGCGAATTATCGGATGCACAGGGATCGTCACCCGCTGGCGCACGGATTTCAGTACCCCCAACGACGGCGTTAAGCCCCCCTCTTTTGGGGCTGCGCATAATTCAACTCTGTCTGCGCCGTTTTGCTGCGCCGTTAGTGCACATTCCATGCTGTAACAGCAAATTTCCAGTAATGCCATTTTTGCTCCTTAATTACGCTGACTGCTCGCTGGCAACGATCTCTTCAATGGACCACGGATGAAACTTAATAGTTGTTTTGCCATCGGTGACCGCCAGCGTCGGATTCGGTAATCGCTCATGCTCACCTTTTGGTGAACTGGTTTTAACTGAGATCCCCGGTAGGCTGAGTCCTTCATCAGAAAGCAATGCCAGCGCACGGGCATTCAGCGTTTCTGGATCACCCGGCAGAACGATTTCAATATGTTCCCAACCTTCGTGTGGGTAACGTTTTTCCCCGGGCCACGGTAGCTCCACATTGGAAAACTGCCAGTGCGCAACCTGTACCGGTTCATGCAATTTAAACAGACAAATCGGTCTGCCATTGATCATTTTTTCTGACAAAAGCTCGCCACACTGTTCAAAACCGCGACGCCAGCGCTCAGCGGTGACGTTTTGATGGCAACGCAAAGAAATGTGATCGGCAGTCAGCGGAGTGATATCCAACCCCAGACGGCGGGAAAGTTCATCTAATGCGTGGGTAAATCGCGGTAAATCCGATGCAATATCCTGCAGCTCGTCGATAGATTGCCAGTTCGCCATAATCACTCTTCGTCTTTCAGTAAAAGCGTTAATTTACCCTGTTGCCCTGTGCCAACCAACCGCTGATTTCACGCCGCTTCTGATGCAATAGTGAAAACGGCAATACGCCACGCGCACGTTGCTGACGAAAACAGCCATTTGCAGTATACTCCCGCCCTAATTTCTTTAACTGGTGCGGGCAATTTTTGCTCGCTTCATCAATGTAAGGTATTCCGGTGAATATTCAGGCTCTTCTCTCAGAAAAAGTCCGTCAGGCCATGATTGCGGCAGGCGCGCCTGCGGATTGCGAACCGCAGATTCGTCAGTCAGCAAAAGTTCAGTTCGGCGACTATCAGGCTAACGGCATGATGGCAGTTGCTAAAAAACTGGGTATGGCACCGCGACAATTAGCAGAGCAGGTGCTGACTCATCTGGATCTTAACGGTATCGCCAGCAAAGTTGAGATCGCCGGTCCAGGCTTTATCAACATTTTCCTTGATCCGGCATTCCTGGCTGAACATGTTCAGCAGGCGCTGGCGTCCGATCGTCTCGGTGTTGCTACGCCAGAAAAACAGACCATTGTGGTTGACTACTCTGCGCCAAACGTGGCGAAAGAGATGCACGTCGGTCACCTGCGCTCTACCATTATTGGTGACACAGCAGTGCGTACTCTGGAGTTCCTCGGTCACAAAGTGATTCGCGCAAACCACGTCGGCGACTGGGGCACTCAGTTCGGTATGCTGATTGCATGGCTGGAAAAGCAGCAGCAGGAAAACGCCGGTGAAATGGAGCTGGCTGACCTTGAAGGTTTCTACCGCGATGCGAAAAAGCATTACGACGAAGATGAAGAGTTTGCCGAGCGTGCACGTAACTACGTGGTAAAACTGCAAAGCGGTGACGAATATTTCCGCGAGATGTGGCGCAAACTGGTCGACATCACCATGACGCAGAACCAGATCACTTACGATCGTCTCAACGTGACGCTGACCCGTGATGACGTGATGGGCGAAAGCCTCTACAACCCAATGCTGCCAGGAATTGTGGCGGATCTCAAAGCCAAAGGTCTGGCAGTAGAAAGCGAAGGGGCGACCGTCGTATTCCTTGATGTGTTTAAAAACAAGGAAGGCGAACCGATGGGCGTGATCATTCAGAAGAAAGATGGCGGCTATCTCTACACCACCACTGATATCGCCTGTGCGAAATATCGTTATGAAACACTGCATGCCGATCGCGTGCTGTATTACATCGACTCCCGTCAGCATCAACACCTGATGCAGGCATGGGCGATCGTCCGTAAAGCAGGCTATGTACCGGAATCCGTACCGCTGGAACACCACATGTTCGGCATGATGCTGGGTAAAGACGGCAAACCGTTCAAAACCCGCGCGGGTGGTACCGTGAAACTGGCAGACCTGCTGGATGAAGCCCTGGAGCGTGCACGTCGTCTGGTGGCAGAAAAGAACCCGGATATGCCAGCTGACGAGCTGGAAAAACTGGCTAACGCGGTTGGTATTGGTGCGGTGAAATATGCGGATCTCTCCAAAAACCGCACCACGGACTACATCTTCGACTGGGACAACATGCTGGCGTTTGAGGGTAATACCGCGCCATACATGCAGTATGCTTACACGCGTGTATTGTCCGTGTTCCGTAAAGCAGAAATTAACGAAGAGCAACTGGCTGCAGCTCCGGTAATCATCCGTGAAGATCGTGAAGCGCAACTGGCAGCTCGCCTGCTGCAGTTTGAAGAAACCCTCACCGTGGTTGCCCGTGAAGGCACGCCGCATGTAATGTGTGCTTACCTGTACGATCTGGCCGGTCTGTTCTCTGGCTTCTACGAGCACTGCCCGATCCTCAGCGCAGAAAACGAAGAAGTGCGTAACAGCCGTCTGAAACTGGCACAACTGACAGCGAAGACGCTGAAGCTGGGTCTGGATACGCTGGGTATTGAGACTGTAGAGCGTATGTAATCGATTTTTCGTGAGAGTGAAGCCTGATCAGGGTTAGCCGATCAGGCTTTTTTATTGCCATCTAAATGTATTCTGAAAACGGACATGCCATTGTTTTCTCACTGTTGAGTAAGAGGCCAGAAGCGTAATATCCAGGCCCAGGAAAACGATAACGGTTCAATTTAAGGAATACCGAAGTGTTTAAATTTCTTGTATTAACATTAGGCATTATCTCTTGCCAGGCTTACGCAGAAGATACGGTTATAGTAAACGACCATGACACTTCAGCCATCAAAGATTGTTGGCAAAAAAATTCAGATGATGATACTGACATTAACGTGATCAAATCATGCCTGCGACAAGAATACAATCTCGTCGATGCGCAATTAAATAAAGCCTATGGTGAAGCTTATCGTTATATAGAACAAGTGCCACGCACAGGTGCAAAAAAACTTGATACTGAACAACTTAACTTGCTTAAAAAATCACAGCGAGCCTGGCTGGATTTTAGGGACAAAGAATGTGAATTAATCCTTTCAAATGAGGATGTTCAGGATTTAAGTGACCCCTATTCTGAATCAGAATGGCTATCATGTATGATCATACAGACCAATACGCGAACTCGCCAGTTGCAGCTATACCGTAACTCTGAAGATTTTTATCCAAGCCCTTTGACAAGAGGATAATTCACATCTTTTTGGCATGTTTTGTTGCAAGCTATTCCTGATAAATGATTGCAACAAAACATCCAGCCTTTTGACTGAGTTATTAAACATACTCGCGAGCGCGTAATTTTTTGTCTTTCAGCGATAATTCACAATCACTTCATTCCGTTGTACCTTTAGCGGTGGAATTAACCGCCCTGAACCGCCCCGGGTTTCCTGGAGAGTGTTTTATCTGTGAACTCAGGCTGCCAGATCATCGTTTCCGATGGAAGCA
>NZ_JBDYCV010000118.1:0-10620 GCF_040495915.1 Shigella sp. FJ200513
TCGGTGGAGCTGCATGACAAGGTCATCGGGCATTATCTGAACATAAAACACTATCAGTAAGTTGGAGTCATTACCAGCGTGGCAATACTGTTTTCCAGATCATTCACCGCCGCAGTGAGCGGCGGTTCGCTTTTCAGCAACGAAAACCATTCAGCCATCTGCGCACTGGCGATTTGCGTCAGTTGTTCATCGTCCAGTTCACGGGAGAACAACTGCGCCAGCCAGGCGTAAACACAGGCAATCTGTTGTGCTGTCAGCGTGGTCATGATTTCACCTGCGACGCGGGAACATATTCGCACTGCGCCACCATCTCCACGGGGCCGTTAAACGCCGTCACCTGCTCCACTGTTCCATTGTACTTCTCAATTTCCACCAGCGTAGTGTGCGCACTGGTCGCCTGCGCCAGCTGCGAAGTCCCGATGTCGATGGTCAGCACGTTGGGGTTACCGTATTTGCACAGCGCACCAGGCTCGCCGCCTTTATCTGGATCGTACCATGCCCCTTCGTGAATTCGCGCCACGCCGGGTGCATAGCGGTCAGAAACTACTGCTCCTGCCAACACCTGACCGCGAGCGTTAAAGACGCGTACCACATCACCGTTACGAATACCGCGCGCGCTGGCATCCTGCGGGTTAATGAACACTGGCTCTTTACCCGCTACCGTATATTGCTGACGCAGCGTTTCCGACTCACATAGCTGCGAGTGAAGTCGGAAATCCGGATGCACAGATTGCAGATGCAACGGATACTTCTGCGAGCCGGGCCCACCGTGGGAGCGTTCGATTTTCTCAAACCACATCGGATGCCCCTGACAATCGTCGTAGTTCATATCGGCGATGGTTTTCGAGTAGATCTCAATCAGGCCACTCGGCGTGCCCAGCGGTTCGAGATCCGGATCTTCGCGGAATGCCTGGTGGCGAACAAACATCTGCGGATGGTCAAACTCGACGTACTCTTTGTTATTCCAGAAGTCATCAAACGCTGGCAGATGAACGCCGCGTCCTTTGCCTTGTTGTACACCTTCCTGCCAGATGCGTTTCAGCCAGCCCATTTCGTCCAGCCCTTCGGTAAAGGCTTCTTCACGATTAAAGCGACGGCACAGCTCGCGGAAAATATCAAAGTCGTTGCGCGCCTCGAACTACGGCGGCACCACCTGTTTCATGGCGATAATGCCACGGTTGGAGTGGTTGCCGTACTGGTCGAGATCGTTACGCTCAAACTGCGTGGTCGCAGGCAGCACGATATCGGCAAAGCGGCAGGTTGAGGTCCACTGGTTATCTATGGCGATAACCGTTTCCAGCTTGCGCCAGCCTTCAATAATGCGGTTGATCTGCTGATGGCGATGGAATGGGTTAGTTCCGGCAAAAATACACATTTTCAGCGGCGGCAGTTTTACCGATTTACCGTTCCAGTTGATCACTTTCCCCGGTTCGAGGATCGCATCGATAAAACGGGCAATCGGAATAGTGCTGCTGTAGCCTTTGTAGTCACTGTTGTCGTGAACAGGCGGAATCGACGTAGAGCCGGAGAAACCACTCAGAATAACGCCTTTACGCCCCGGCGTGCCTGCGCCGTTGTAGTGCCAGCCAAAACCACCACCTGGCAGGCCAATTTGCCCCAGCATCGCCGCCAGAACCACAATCATCCACGCCCACTGTTCACCGTGCTGCATACGCTGCACGCACCAGCCAGCAATAATTTGCGTTCTGTTCGCCGCCATCTGCCGCGCCAGCCCACGAATGGTTTCGGCATCAATGCCGGTCAGTTTTTCAGCCCATGCGGCATCTTTCGGCTGACCGTCTTTCTCACCCAGCAGATACGGCAGGAACTGCTCAAAACCCACACAGTAGTTAGCGAGGAAGTTTTTGTCGTACAGGTTTTCACTGTACAGCGTATGTGCCAGCGCCAGTTGCAGCGGCACGTCAGTTTGCGGGTTAACCGCAATGTGCTTCACATGCTCGCGCCCCAGATACTCATGGGTGGATGTGACAACCGGATCGATGCTGATGACCTCAACTTCACCGGCGGCGACTTTCGCTTTTAGCTGCTCGTAATATTCATAAACATCGTGATCCGGGCACCACCAGTTCGCTTGCTGGTTTTTCAGCAAATCGGAGCCCCACAGCACAATGGTTTTGCTGTTCTGCAATACCAGCGGCCAGGAGGTTTGCTGTTCATACACTTCCATTGAACCGACTACGCGCGGCAGGATCACCTGCGCAGCACCGGTAGAGTAATCTCCGCCCGTACCAACGCTATTACCATGCAAGGCAATAGCTTTCGCCAGCATCCCCGAAGCGTTATGGAACATCCCCGTCGATTGCCAACCACTGGCGGTCAGCAAGGCACTCGGCCCGTGAGTTTTCTGTACGCGTTCCAGTTCTTCATAGAACATGTCGAGGGCTTCATCCCAGCTCACGCGCACAAAACGGTTATCACCGCGCTGGGAGGTGTCGCTCAGATGGCGCTTACGCAGCCAGTCCACGCGTACCATCGGATAACGAATACGTGCCGCGTTGTGTACGTGATCCGGCAATCCGGCGATCATTTTCGACGGATATTTATCCAGTTCGAACGGTTTTGCCGCCACAAAGCGACCATCCTTCACCATCGCGCGGATAGCCCCCCAGTGCGACCCGGTAAGAATGCCCTCTTTCGAGATGACAGCCTCAGTCGCCGCTTGCGCCGCAGTTGCACGGCGCGGCGTTAACAATGACGGCCCCAGCATCCCGGCGACGGTTAAGCCGCCGAGTTGTGCCAGAAAACGCCGACGTGATGCCTGAAAGAGATCGTTATTGTTCATTATTTTTCTTCCTTCTTATCGCCGTGAGCCTTACCTGCGGTGTCAGACGCATTCATTTGCAGATATTTCAACAAAGTGCGTTCTTCACGTTTATCGAGACTGGTAAAGCCAATCATGCCGTTGAGCGTGCCGATCCAACCGTTAGCGTCAAAGTGGGCGATTTCCGGTGCGCCGTGGCACTCGTTACAGGTGCCGTTGTACAACGAATCCGCATAGGCCCAGATCGGTTTGATATCGTTCACCATGTCGCCTTTCTTCATCCACGCGGTGGCCTGCAACTTGCTCCACTCGGTATTGGTGTCGGCAACGGTGGTTTTCTCCAGCGTTTTCACCTGCTGCTGCACATCACCACGAATCGAGGCAACAAAGATGCGTTTACCTGGGAATTGGGTGAGTACACGCTGACGTCCGGCGCTTTCCGTCCAGCCGGTAATTTCAATTTGCAGCCAGTCGCCGTCACGTTTAAGGACTTTCACTTCCGAAGCAGGCAGCAGAGAACCAGAGGCTTCTTTATCGCCTTTCGCCGCATAAATTGGCTTAATATCAATAGAGTACAGCGTGTCACCACTGTCATTAGCACTGGCGCGCAGCTCATCGAACTGCTTACGGAAGCCGCTACTCATATCCGGTAACTGGTGGGCAATACCTTTATGACAGTCGATGCAGGATTGATTATCTTTCGCTGCCACCTTCATCTGACGTGCCGCTTCAGGATGCTGCCTGGCATGATCCATCGCATCGTAGTTATGGCAGGAGCGACAGGTTGCCGAGTTGTTTTCTTTCATTCGCGCCCATTCACGCTCGGCAAGTTCCGCGCGTTTGGCTTCGAATTTTTCAGGTGTATCAATGGAGTGGGCAATAAAGGTCTGGTAAATGTCGTTGCTCGCTTCCAGTTTGCGCTTCACCATGCCTGGAATATCCGGCGGGATATGACAGTCATGGCATTCAGCTCGCACGCCGGAGGCGTTCTGGAAATGCACCGACTGTTTATATTCTTCATACACCGGTTGCATACTGTGGCAACTGACACAAAATTCGGTTGTGCTGGTGACTTTGATCCCAACGTGTGGCAATACAATCAGCGCAATGCCAATCACAATCCCAATTGCGACCAGCGCCAGTACCGACCAACGAGCACTGGGTCGGCGTAGCGCGTTCCAGAGTTTCCGCATAATAACCCCTGTAGAATTATGGTTTAGTGAAGCGATCTTAATGAGCAAATATGAACAGATATGAACAGAATGAGTAAAACCCTCTGATGCCACATCACATTGTTATTGTTGAAGATAAGCCGGTTACCCAGGCGCGATTACAATCCTACTTCACTCAGGAGGGGTATACCGTTTCCGTTACGGCGAGCGGTGCCGGGCTACGGGAAATTATGCAGAATCAGCCGGTAGATTTAATTCTGCTGGATATCAACTTACCCGATGAAAATGGCCTGATGTTAACCCGCGCCCTGCGAGAACGCTCAACGGTGGGGATTATTCTGGTTACCGGACGCAGCGATCGGATTGACCGTATTGTTGGGCTGGAAATGGGCGCAGACGATTACGTCACCAAACCGCTGGAACTGCGCGAACTGGTAGTACGGGTGAAAAATCTGCTCTGGCGAATCGACCTCGCGCGACAAGCTCAACCGCACACTCAGGACTACTGCTATCGCTTTGCGGGTTATTGCCTGAATGTGTCGCGCCATACGCTGGAGCGGGATGGCGAGCCGATTAAACTGACCCGCGCAGAGTATGAAATGTTGGTGGCATTTGTGACTAATCCGGGCGAAATTCTCAGCCGTGAGCGTCTGCTGCGTATGCTTTCTGCGCGTCGGGTGGAAAACCCTGACCTGCGCACCGTCGATGTGTTAATTCGTCGTTTACGTCATAAACTCAGCGCGGATTTACTGGTGACGCAACATGGTGAAGGTTATTTCTTAGCCGCTGATGTGTGCTGATAAAAATAGACCGGACGAAATCCCCCCGGTGACAGCGAGCGGCGGATATGTTCTCGGTCGGCATTTTTCGGCGTCAGAACTAAAATCGGTGGGCTGACATTATCAGACACCGATTGCCCCTGTAATTGCCTGATGGCCTGCTCAACTGCCAGTTCCCCCTGCCAGACCATTTGATCGCTGGCAGCCATAATCACTCTTCCCCGCTTCAGCCCGCGATACACCTGATGTGAAAGATAAAACGACACCACGGTAAGCGGCGTTTTCAGGTTACGCCCTTCACCCATTGCCGCCTCTGCCGCAATGGCCGTTCCGGCAACGACGTCGATTTCTGGGTGGCGTTCCAGCATCTCCTGCAACAGGTTGCGCTGGATTTCAATATCGTTATCACCAAGCGCAATATCAACAATACGCACCGGGCTTCCGGCAATGGCTGCGCGAAAACCCTCGACCATCTCCTTACTGCCCCCGGCGTTATCGGGTCCGGGCATCAGCAGCACGTTCAGTGGTTTACCGTGCGCCCATTGCACCAAATATCGCCCAGGTTGATAGCCCATCTGAAACCAGGGTACACCAACGCGGCTTTTCACCTGGGGATCATCAAGAGCATTTACCAGTTCGATCACCGGCAGATTTGCTACCTGCTTTTGCAGGTCGGGAAATGACGTCGTGCTACTACCGAGCAAAATGGCCTCTGCGCCCCACTGTTTACACTGGTCGATTTGTGCTTGCTGGGTAGCCAACTGGCTGTAGCCGCCTGCCTCCAGCACTTTTAAATCCACACCGTAGCGGCGAGCAGCCTCCTGCATACCATAGTTCAACGATAACCAGTATGAATCTTTCAGGCTGGGATAAAGCGCGCACAGTTTCCATACGCGTTTGGCTTTAAGCGGCATAGAGGCTTGCACCGTGAAATGCTGCGCATCATGCCAGCGCAACAGGTTATCAGCCGAAAATGCCGACAACATGAAAAGGGAAAGAAGTAAAAATAGCAGTACGCGCATGATAGCCTCATCAATAATAAGGCTTTATGCTAGATGCATTCCACTTTGCGACTCAACCTTTTTCACCTTAAGTGCACCGACCGTGAATTTAACCCTGACCCGAAGACTCTGGATGGGCTTTGCCCTGATGGCGCTGTTAACCCTGACCAGTACCCTGGTGGGATGGTACAACCTGCGCTTTATCAGCCAGGTGGAAAAAGACAATACTCAGGCATTGATTCCTACCATGAATATGGCGCGCCAGTTGAGCGAAGCCAGCGCCTGGGAACTTTTCGCCGCGCAGAACCTGACCAGTGCCGATAACGAAAAGATGTGGCAGGCGCAGGGGCGAATGCTCACCGCATAAAGCCTGAAGATTAATGCGTTGCTGCAAGCGTTACGGGAACAAGGTTTTGATACCACCGCTATTGAACAACAGGAGCAGGAGATCTCCCGTTCATTACGTCAGCAAGGGGAACTGGTGGGGCGGCGTCTGCAACTACGCCAGCAACAACGGCAACTCAGTCAGCAGATAGCTGCCGCCGATGAGATCGCACGCCTGGAGCAAGGTCAGGCGAATAATGCGACAACTTCCGCTGGAGCGACCCAGGCCGGGATTTACGATTTGATCGAACAAGATCAGCGTCAGGCTGCTGAAAGTGCACTCGATCGGCTGATTGATATCGATCTTGAGTATGTTAACCAGATGAATGAACTGCGCCTTAGCGCTCTGCGGGTGCAGCAAATGGTGATGAATCTGGGGCTGGAGCAGATCCAGAAAAATGCACCAACGCTGGAAAAGCAGCTCAATAATGCGGTGAAAATTCTGCAACGTCGGCAAATACGCATTGAAGATCCGGGAGTTCGTGCGCAGGTCGCAACAACGTTAACTACCGTTAGCCAATATAGCGATCTGTTGGCGCTGTTCCAGCAGGACAGTGAAATCAGCAATCACCTGCAAACTCTCGCCCAAAATAATATCGCCCAGTTCGCGCAGTTTAGTAGCGAAGTCAGTCAGCTGGTCGACACCATTGAGCTGCACAATCAGCATGGACTGGCACATCTGGAAAAAGCCAGTGCACGCGGGCAATACAGCCTGTTATTGCTGGGGATGGTTTCACTTTGCGCACTGATTATGATCCTCTGGCGCGTGGTTTATCGCTCATTCACGCGTCCACTTGCCGAACAAACGCAGGCGCTGCAACGGCTGCTGGACGGTGATATTGACTCCCCTTTCCCGGAAACCGCTGGCGTACGGGAGCTGGATACCATCGGGCGGCTGATGGATGCGTTTCGCAGCAGTGTTCATGCACTGAATCGCCACCGCGAACAGCTGGCGGCGCAGGTCAAAGCGCGTACAGCTGAATTGCAGGAACTGGTGATAGAACACCGACAGGCACGGGCGGAAGCAGAAAAAGCCAGCCAGGCAAAATCGGCGTTTCTGACGGCGATGAGCCATGAGATCCGCACACCGCTGTACGGTATTCTCGGCACTGCTCAACTGCTGGCAGATAACCCCGCACTTAACGCCCAGCGTGATGATTTGCAGGCGATTACCGACTCTGGCGAATCGTTGCTGACCATCCTCAACGATATTCTCGATTATTCGGCTATCGAAGCAGGTGGCAAAAATGTTTCAGTCAGCGATGAGCCCTTTGAACCGCGCCCGCTGCTGGAAAGTACCCTGCAATTAATGAGCGGACGGGTGAAAGGTCGCCCGATTCGCCTGGCAACGGCAATTGCCGATGATGTACCGAGCGCGTTAATGGGCGATCCACGACGTATTCGTCAGGTCATTACCAACCTATTGAGCAATGCCCTGCGTTTTACTGACGAAGGGCACATTATCCTGCGTAGTCGCACTGATGGCGAGCAATGGCTGGTCGAAGTGGAAGACAGCGGCTGCGGTATTGATCCCGCGAAACTGGCAGAAATCTTCCAGCCATTTGTGCAGGTAAGCGGCAAACGCGGCGGCACCGGGCTGGGGCTGACTATCAGTAGCCGTCTGGCCCAGGCGATGGGCGGCGAACTGAGCGCCACCAGCACGCCGGAGGTTGGAAGCTGTTTTTGTTTACGCTTGCCGTTACGTGTTGCCACTGCACCCGTGCCAAAAACAGCCAATCAGGCGGTGCGTCTTGACGGTTTACGTTTGCTGTTAATTGAAGATAACCCGCTAACCCAGCGAATTACCGTTGAGATGCTGAACACCAGTGGTGCGCAGGTTGTTGCTATTGGCAATGCCGCGCAGGCTTTAGAGACACTGCAAAATAGCGAACCGTTTGCTGCCGCACTGGTGGATTTTGATCTGCCGGATATCGACGGCATTACCCTTGCCCGGCAACTGGCACAGCAATATCCGTCGCTGGTTTTGATTGGCTTTAGCGCCCATGTCATTGACGAAACGCTGCGCCAGCGTACCAGTTCACTATTTCGCGGGATTATCCCTAAACCGGTGCCGCGTGAAGTGCTCGGTCAGTTACTGGCGCACTATCTCCAACTGCAAGCCAATAACGATCTACCACTGGATGTCTCGCAACTCAATGAAGACGCTCAGTTAATGGGGACGGAGAAGATCCACGAATGGCTGGCATTATTTAAACAACATGCCCTGCCGCTTCTCGATGAAATCGACATTGCCCGCGCCAGCCAGGACAGCGAGAAAATAAAGCGTGCCGCGCATCAGCTAAAAAGCAGTTGCTCGAGTCTGGGAATGCGTAGCGCCAGTCAGCTATGCGCACAACTGGAGCAGCAGCCATTATCTGCCCCCCTTCCACACGAAGAAATTACACGCAGTGTTGCCGCTCTGGAAGCATGATTGAATAAGAAAGACCTGAACGCGATTTGAATCAATATCAGCCAGTTAAGAATAACTAGAATAGTGGCATTTGGTATGCAACTTAACGGACTGGCAAAATCATGGCAGAGAAAAAAAGAACCCGCTGGCAGCGGCGGCCAGGCACGACGGGCGGCAAATTACCGTGGAATGACTGGCGCAATGCCACGACCTGGCGTAAAGCGACGCAATTCTTACTATTGGCAATGAATATTTATATTGCCATCACGTTCTGGTATTGGGTGCGCTATTACGAAACGGCAGGTAGTACGACATTTGTCGCCAGACCGGGAGGTATCGAAGGCTGGCTACCGATTGCCGGTCTGATGAATCTGAAATATAGCCTTGCAACAGGTCAGTTACCGTCCGTCCACGCCGCCGCGATGCTGTTATTGGTCGCTTTTATCGTCATCAGTCTATTACTCAAAAAGGCCTTTTGCTCATGGTTATGCCCGGTTGGTACGCTTTCTGAATTAATCGGCGATCTCGGTAACAAACTGTTTGGTCGGCAATGTGTCCTTCCCCGCTGGCTGGATATTCCTCTGCGCGGCGTGAAGTATTTGCTGTTGAGTTTATTTCTCTATATCGCGTTATTGATGCCCGCTCAGGCGATTCACTATTTTATGTTGTCGCCCTATAGCGTGGTGATGGACGTTAAAATGCTCGATTTCTTTCGTCATATGGGGACCGCGACATTAATCAGCGTGACCGTTTTGCTGATTGCCAGCCTGTTTATTCGCCATGCCTGGTGTCGTTATCTTTGCCCATATGGCGCGCTGATGGGCGTGGTTTCGCTATTGTCGCCGTTTAAGATTCGTCGCAATGCCGAAAGTTGTATCGATTGTGGCAAATGCGCAAAAAAGTGCCCATCACGGATCCCGGTAGATAAATTAATTCAGGTACGAACAGTGGAATGTACCGGCTGTATGACTTGCGTAGAGTCATGTCCGGTAGCCTCAACATTGACCTTTTCACTGCAAAAACCTGCAGCAAATAAAAAAGCCTTTGCGTTGTCTGGCTGGTTAATGACGCTACTGGTTCTGGGGATTATGTTTGCGGTGATTGGTTACGCAATGTATGCGGGAGTATGGCAAAGCCCGGTGCCGGAGGAATTGTACCGACGCTTAATTCCACAAGCGCCAATGATTGGTCACTAAATTAGCAACAAGCGGAACATCACCTCGCACGGGGTGATGTTCACAAAATCACATTATTTTGATTTTGACATCATAACTTTCAAGCCCGGTCATTTTTTCTCGTGCGATGAAGCGAATTTCAGAGACTTCTTTCCCTGTATTCTTGTTCAGCTCGGCGATTTTTTGCGCGATAAAGTCGGCGATTTCCGTTTCGGCTTGTTTTTTTAACTCTTCAATATTCACTGTTAACCTCGTCTGGTCTTGAAAGACAGCAACACGCCAGTAAGGTGTTGGTTCCCGGTACCCTGGTCAGGTAAGAAATGTTATAAGCCATCTTCCCGAAAGATTCAATAATCAACAGGTTATCGCTTACTATACATACAGCGTTGAAGAAAAATAAGGCAGATATAAAAAAGGCTCCACGAGGGAGCCTGATATTATTTTGTGAAATCCAGCGGCGCATGGTCAGTGCGTATTTGCAGCGCGACGTTATCAAAGGTGATCATAGTCGATTTACAAAAAATACACTTAGCGCCCAAAGGGTTTCGCTCCGTCACATCGAATGCCGATGTACGGTACTGTGAACCATGACAACATGGACAGCGGAAATGGAGATGTTGAGTAATAACGGCAACCTTAGAGCGTAACAACGTTCGCTGCCGCGGGGCCACGTTGCCCCTGCTCAATAGAAAATTCAACTTTCTGATTTTCGTTCAGCGTGCGGAATTCATTGCTCTGGATGGCGGTGAAATGGACGAAAACGTCTTTGCTGCCATCATCAGGAGTGATAAAGCCAAAACCTTTATCTGCGTTAAACCATTTTACTAAACCAGTCATTTTATTGGTAATGACTCCAACTTACTGATAGTGTTTTATGTTCAGATAATGCCCGATGACCTTGTCATGCAGCTCCACCG
>NZ_JBDYCV010000119.1:0-10591 GCF_040495915.1 Shigella sp. FJ200513
CTTCAGGGCTTCACTGCGAAATTCAGGCGAATGCTGTTTACGGGGTTTTTTACTGGTTGATACTGTTTTTGTCATGTAAGTCACCTCTGACTGAGAGTTTACTCACTTAGCCGCGTGTCCACTATTGCTGGGTAAGATCAGGCGGTTAAAGGCATCAACCGCGAACAACTGCAGACGATGATTACGGAATCAGGCATTGCGCTGGATATTAGCTGTGATAACACGCCGCGCCAGCAGGTTATTGGGGGAACGCAGGCTGCGTTGAATGAATTTACCACGCTGCTGATGGCCGCTGGATACGAACCGGTTAAACTCGGTGTGAGCGGTGCCTGGCACACGCGTTTGATGGAAGACGGCGTTCAGGCAATGCGCGATTATCTTGCCGGACTGGATATCGCTTCGCCAGAGCATCAGGTTCTGATGAACGTAACAGCAAAAAGCGAGGTCGCTCCGTCAATTATCAAAGAAAATCTCTCATTACACTTAACTCATACGGTGAAATGGACTGAATCTCTCGATACATATTCTGAATATGCCAACCCCGGTAGCTTTCCTTGAAATAAGTAATAAGCCCTATTTGGGGAATATGTTAAATGATTTTGCTGGCGTGGATCAGCAACGAGTTATGCATTGTCGTAAAGCATTTAGTGATGCAAAGGTATTCAAATGATTCCTGATTATTTAACTTTTATTCGCTTTCAGGATAAACGAAATCTGATATACATTTATGCTATTGGACTTATTCTGATAGGCTTTTATTGGAAAAATGCAGGGTTTACTTTTCCATCAGAGGATATTGGTGTAGTTAGTGGGATTCTGGCCCTGGTGCTGTATAATTTTATTTTTGATCTCAAGGCGTACTGGGCTTATAAATGCGTCACGAAGAATATCGATTTTTCGTGGTTTAAGAAAAAGCAGAACCACAAAATAGAATTATTTCTTACACAACCTCTGGTGGCAGGATTTCTGTCGTTAATCATGTTGAGTGCAATGAGTTGGGGGCTATACCAGCTTCTACCCTCGTTATATGCGCTGTTCCTGATTTCGTTACTTGGGCCGTTGGTCATCTTTCTGCTGTTTCGGATGATCCGCACCAGTTATGTCAAGCAGGTCGCTATTTCAGTAGCGAAAAAAGTAAAATATAAAAGTCTGACTCGCTATGTGCTGCTTTCGGTGTGCATCTCAACGGTTGTTAACCTGCTTACTATCAGCCCGCTGCGTAACAGTGATTCTTTTGTGACAGAGGGGCAGTGGTTAACGTTTAAATCGATAATTGCATTGCTCATTCTTTGTGGCGTAGTGTTGGCGATTAATCTGTTTTTTCTGCGCTTCTCCAAGCGGCCCGCTTTTCTGGGCAGGTTTTTTTTGCAGGAAATCGATCTGTTTTTCTCCAGTGAAAATACGTTGTCGACCTTTTTTGCCAAGCCGCTTTGGCTTCGGTTATTCATATTGCGGGTTATTGAAATGATGTGGATTACGCTGGTGTCGGTATTGGCAACGCTTGTGGAATGGCGGATTTGGTTTGAAGCCTATTTTTTACTCTGCTATGTACCGTGCTTAATTTACTATTTTTTCCATTGTCGATTCCTCTGGCATAACGATTTTATGATGGCATGTGACATGTATTTCCGTTGGGGGCATTTTAATAAGTGAGGAAGTTACAGGAAGTGACCAGATAACGCATATATGTTCTGTACTATCTTACGCATTTTGATTGTTGACTGAGTAACCAGACAGTTGATGTGCACAATTTCCCCTCGCCCTAACAGACGTGGGCGGGGGCACCCGGTGTGTACAATATACGAAAAAAAAGCCCGTACTTTCGTACGCGCTCTTCTTTAAATATGGCGGTGAGGGGGACCGCCTGAAATAAATCTGACTTAATCCAGGGGTGTTATATAATTTCTTTATAAACAATGTATTACACTTTTTGTTGTCCGATGTTATCTAATGTATTCTTAGTGAAGCGAGGGACTAATGGCATACTGGATGGCATACCAGAGTGACGGGAATTAGCGTATGGCAGTATTGACGGATACGAAAGCAAGACATATCAAACCTGATGACAAACCATTGCCCCATGGGGGAATTACCGGACTGACCCTTCATCCTTCTTCAGTAAAGGGGCGGGGGAAATGGGTTTTTCGTTATGTAAGTCCGGTGACACAAAAAAGACGTAATGCTGGATTGGGAACTTACCCAGAGGTCAGTATTGCTGAAGCTGCACGTACTGCCCGGATAATGCGAGAGCAACTTGCTGCAGGTGATGATCCTCTGGAGATTAAAAAGGCTGAATCTGAGAAAGTCGTTATCCCAACATTTGCCGATGCAGCCAGGCGTGTACATGCAGAACTGTCTCCTGGATGGGAGAATCCAAAGCATGTAAGGCAGTGGTTATCGACGCTTGAGAATTACGCGTTTCCTCAACTGGGAGCAAAAACGCTGGATTCGATTACGGCTGCGGACGTGGCAGAAACACTGCGTCCAGTCTGGTTAACCTTGTCAGAAACGGCAAGCCGGGTTAAACAGCGCATTCATGTTGTTATGCAGTGGGGATGGGCGCACGGTTTTTGTGTGGCAAATCCTGTTGATGTGGTTGACCATTTGCTTCCTCAGCAGACAAGAGGACGTGATGAACACCAACCCGCAATGCCCTGGAGGCAGTTACCGCTTTTTGTGGCGACCAGTGTGTATAGTGATGAACCTTATAATGTTACCCGCGCACTGTTATTAATGGTGATACTTACAGCAACTCGCTCGGGCGAAGCCAGGGGAATGCGCTGGGCTGAAATTGATTTTCATAAGCGGGTATGGACTATACCTGCAGAAAGAATGAAAGCTAGGCTACAGCATCGTGTTCCTTTATCCCGGCAGGCTATTTACATTCTGGAAAATATACGTGGCCTGCATGATGAACTGGTGTTCCCTTCACCCAGAAAGCAGCAGATCCTTTCCGATATGGTGTTGACAAGTTTTCTGCGTAAAAAGAAAGCCGTCAGTGACATTCCGGGGCGAGTTGCCACGGCACATGGTTTTCGCTCAACATTCAGGGACTGGTGTAGTGAACAGGGGTATTCGCGGGATCTGGCGGAAAGGGCGCTCGCTCATACGCTGAAAAATAAGGTTGAGGCGGCATATCATCGTACTGATCTACTGGAGCAGCGTGTACCGATGATGCAGGCATGGGCGGATTATGTGATGTCTCAACTTGCTAAAAACACTAAGGAATTCGCTTAGTTTCATGGACTGGCATACTCAGAGTAGCCAAATGGTTACTGCTTTCTTTTTTGAAAAATAAATGCAATGCCAGTTCGTAATGAAAACCTGGCATTGCACTCAGATAACGATTATTCATTATTATAACGAATAATACACTTGTGATAATTTATTTTTTGTCCGATAGTATCTATAGTCTGTTTCGGTGATACTTCAGTATGTTTTGATGATCACAAATGAAAACTCCGGCATCGAATGCAGGAATATTTAGTTTTTTTGCCAGTTCGGATGGTGTAATCGTGTTTCCTATATAAACAACCAGGTTATCATCAATCCTTATTTTCCTTTGTTCCGCCAGTATGTCAAGTGCTTCATCCAGAACACATTTTTTCCTGAGAGCATATGGGGCATATTGTAAAATATAACTTTTCTGGAATATGTAACCTGCTGTTGTGATAATTCTTTTCTGAAGCCATTTATCAAGTTTCTCAGCCGGGGATATTTCCCGAAGGGATTCAAGTTTATATATAAGATGCTTGAAATAAAATTCAATGAGATAAATGGCGCTATTAGTACTTTCCAGCGTTATTACTGTCGAGTCTGGATCTTTCTCCAGTTCCAGAAGTGCTGCTATCCTGACAACCTGCTCTCTTTTTCTGACAATAATGTCTTCAAATGTACCCATATGAGGATTCTGTCTGACAGTATCCATATTTTCTTTGTGAAAGCGCTCCAGTGCGCGGGATGCTGCATTTGATAATGTCATGCAGATGCGCTCTTTACTTTTTGCACGTCTTTCTCTGGATGCTCTCAGAGAGTCTCTGATCTGACTGCCAAAACTTTTCTTACGAAAACAGCTTGCACATTGTTGCGTCACAACAGGAGTGGCAGTATGCGGTTCTGTCGTCATTATTTTAATTGCTCCGGGTTCGCAAAATAGCAACCGGGCCAGAAAGCCATTGCCCCGGATCTGATCGCCAGTGAGAGTAAAAAACTTATTAAATATTACCGGTTGAGTCAGTATAAGTATAGTGAGACGGACATCATTCAGCCGGAACCCGGGTCTGGATGCCCGTTCAACGTTGACTGGTTGCCCACTCCATAATGTGTTGTACAGTGCCGATTTGCGTTCGAAACGCTTATCCAGAATAGTACCTCCTTCATCAGACAGCAACAGAAGAGAGGGTGACTGGCTGAGTTTCAAAGCTATCCCTTCTGGTGTCGCGTCATTCACGATGAGAACCTGTTGTACGGGAGGTTCGGGTTTATTTGCTATACACTTTTCAAGTGCTGCTCGTGCAGCAGCAGCATTTTCCGGGGATCTTTCAATTTCCTTTTTATATCTCCGCTCCAGGATTTTTTTATCTGTTGTCCACATTTCCATCATTCGGTCATAGTTTTTTTTATCGTCGATATATGCCTGATGTAGTTCTTCTTCTGTTTCATGAACAGGAGCGATTAATTTTGCGCAGGCAGAGGTTTTTCCACTGCCTGATGCTGATGAAAGACACATAAATATCTGAAGGCTGGTACGTTGCCCTCCGGAAAGTTCAACTTCATGC
The DNA here is from genome assembly GCF_040495915.1 of Shigella sp. FJ200513. Lineage (NCBI taxonomy): Bacteria > Pseudomonadati > Pseudomonadota > Gammaproteobacteria > Enterobacterales > Enterobacteriaceae > Shigella > Shigella sp. FJ200513. The sequence continues at coordinate 4,779 of NZ_JBDYCV010000119.1, forward strand.
GTATCCTGGACCGAGGCAGCCATGACCGTCAGCATAACAGACAGAAGTATTTCACGGCGTATTCCTGTTTCTTCATGCATTTCATCAAGTAATGCCTGGCACCTGTCAGGCAGTTTAGTTGTGTCAAGTTCAGGGAGTGATAGTTTTGTCGTCATCATTAAGTTCCTTTAGTTTGTTTTCAGGTTCAGACCAGGCTGGTGCCGTATGTAACATCAGCCACTCATCGATGGCAGATGCCCGCCAGCCTACGGATGCACTACCAAGCCTTATTGGTTTGGGAAAGGTAGGGTCGTGGTATTTCGAGGCCGGATTTATTTTCACGTAAATAGTAGATCTTGATATACCCAGCAGTCGGGTAAGTTCAGCCATACGCAGGATGCGTGAAGGCGTGTAAAGCTGTCCGGTTTGATTTGACATATTGTTCTCCATATGCATTGCATGTCGTTGTGTCAGTTTGATACGTTAAGCTCAGAATGTCCTCTGCGATAAAATGCAAACCAACCGGAGAGCACAGCATATGCGCACATTTACAAATATGTTGTATGATATTTGTACTGTTTTGGGGTTGTTTAAGGAAGGCGAGAATCCGGCACACAAGCGGAAGAGTACCAATTTTGAAATGCATCAAAAATTCTGGGATCAACGTTATAATGAGATCAGTCGTATTATTGATGCTGAAGGGGTGTTCAGTCAGGAGCAACGGCGGATCATATATGCCCGATATGAACATTTTTATTACATGATGAATTCTTATCCAGTGCATTCCACACTAAAACCTGAATTCCTTCGCAGCTATTGTCTGCGCACTTTTGGGGTTATTTTTCTTGTTGTAGATATGTATAATACATACAGACCAGAGAATGACTCTGCTTTTTATTATCATATTTATAATTTTTTACAGAAATCGTATTGTCCTTGTCTTGATCACGCTGATACAGAAAGCGATGAAGCTGCTGTTAAACGTTATCTTCGGGAATATCTGGCTGAACTGGGATTCAACAAGGAAGATTTTCATGAAAATGGAAAGCTGTATGCTCTGGGGAAATATACAGGAACTATACGGAAGGATAACGGGAAAAGCAAGAGCCTGATGCAACAATATATCATGGCTATCAAAAATGAATATAAAAAGGATTACCGGGAGAAGAAGCTGGATAAGGATGAACTGGAGAAAGTGCTCAGGAATATTGATAAATTCTATAATGCATTTTATTCATTAAGTGTCTTACTTGATATACAACGAAAGACGAAGATACTTCAAAGCCTTGCATATTATCTCAGAGTGTTGGTGAGAGAAGGACTCTGGATTCATGGTTTGTATGGTTACGCTGCGCAATATCTTTATGACTTTACCAGCTTTGATACAACGCCTTATGCAAAAAAATTACTGGAAATGTTTTATAAGTTTCAAAACAGTGCAGAAGGAACATTGTCTCGTTATAGTGTTTCACTTGATGATAAATCTCAGGAATATATTTCCCGTCTGAAAGATCTTGTATTTAATATTAATGATAAGAATGGTTGTGATGACGCATATCTGAAAAAGATTATAAGCTATTTTGGGCAGTTGCAGAATGAGGCTGTTCATGTGACCAGCTGCTACGAAACACTTGCGGTGTACATTTGTCTGATAAGGAAAAATAAAATTAATGATGTGCTGCAGCATTATGATGACATGGAAAGAAAAGGATTGTTTGGTGAATTACCTTCAGGATATGTCAGGGGGGCATTATCGTTGCTTCGGACAGCACTGGAGGTTAAAGTAAATAGAAAAAATATAAAGTATGGCTCGTTGTTTTATTGGCTTGACCATGTAAAAGCCTATCAGGATGCATTTATTGAAAAAATACCACTTATTGATCCTGTATATAAGGAGGGTGAAATACAGTATGATGCGAACAATTTTACCCTGATGCGTGTTATTAAGATGTATAATTGTATGCTTGAAAAGATCAGTACGAAACCATATATTGCGCCCCCATATATTACAGGTTTGCTTGATGACGTAGAGAAGGTGCTGGATAAGATAAATATTCTGATAGATAAAGAGTATGTTTATGATGGTAAGACGCTGGCAGAAGTCATTATGGAAAACAAAGTATTATCCAGTCGCGAACGTAAAGAAACTATGATAGGGCTTTTCACAGGCAGTAAGAAATATACTTTACTGCAATGTGTTGAGAAGCTTGGTGTATTAGTTCACTATGTGAAATCACCGGTCGATGAAATTAAAAATGTGATGATGTTGTATGGCGATAAGGCCGAAAACAGGAACAGACGCAGAATGATATATGATGCGTTAACCATTATTTGTGAAGATGACATCAGGAATAACCCTCCTGAGCTGTCGTGAATTCATCTGAGTGTGTTTTGGGTCAATAATCTTTATATACCCTGCTAATTTTGCTAACCATTAGCAAAATTAGCAGGGGTATTATCTATGTCTGGCAAGAGAAAATTCTATAATAGTATGATTTATTTGTTTGTTTTGTTTTTCAATTAGAATGGTGTGTTTTTGTGATCTATGTCTAATTGTTTTGTATTCTTAGCGCCATCCCATTCATGGGCAGATGTACATACCGCCCCTATTAGATTGATGGGTTGCATGTTCATTGTATCTGTAAAATATGCCAGTTTTGACATTAATACATAATCTGTAATTCGGTGTAAGCTCTTGTCTGGTGAATTATGTTGCGTATTCCGCTCTATTCGATCACGGATTGGGCCAAATCATGATCGATTCGAATGCCAAACTGCGATCGATTCAGATGCCATTTTGCATTATGTTAGTGGCTTATTCTTCTTGTTCTTTTTTACAGGTTATGTAAGTGTGATTATCCTGATTACTGGTCACTCATTATATACTGAGTCGACAAAACAAATGAGTATTAACTGAAGTTTTTATACAGTGATCATCTGTCTGGTTAGGTTAGTTAGTTCCGGGAGAATCACATTTATTTCATATACCATAAATAATTAAGGTTAATTAGTATTATTAGTTGGAGTTATGGTATTGTGTGTCTGTGCCGTATTGTTTGTATGTTTGTTGTATAACTTATCTCTTTACGTGGTAATGTCACTCCTCTTTATGCTAAGTATTCTGTATGTGTGTAATGCATATATCTCCATACACTACGCAGTGAAGCATATGGGGGAAGCTGTATGGTGAATTATGTGTGTAATGTTGTCCTGTACGTACTTAACACTGGTTACGTATCGGAACACTATTAGAGCGTGTTATGACTCCGTTACAGTTTATAGGTATAGGTAAATATGATCTTTTCTGTATGGAACAATCTTCTTATGGTGTGTGGGTATGTTCTGTATACCATTATTCTTTTATGCTAATGATTAAATACCCGTGGTCTCTCTCGGCTTTACTTAATGGTTCGACAATATTAATAGCGATGTTGCCTGTAGCTAGCCGATACTGAGTTTTGTGAATGTCAGATTACTTCCTGTAAAGAATTTAGTGGTGCTTCCTGAAACTCAATTCTATGAGGTGTGTTTTTCCATTGTAATTCGTACTGGTTCTCAGTTTAAGAGAGTCTCACTGTATTCTGAAGTATTACCTCATCACAGTAATGCGGTAATACAAAACAGTTTTATCAGGTTGTCTGTGCTGCTGGTTTACTTCGTTTATTAATGCCGTGGTACGGCGTTTCTCTACTCTCAGTATTTACGTAATTCTCTCTTCCTGTGAGTTTTATAAAGTAAGGACTATAAAATGTATAATGCCAATCCCAATTACAAAATGGATTTCATGATTCTGAAAGACGTGAATGAACACATGGATGGTATGTTTCAACGTTTTTCTAAACTGTTACCTTTCAGAATTGATTTTGCTTACAGGAAAGACACGCCCAGTTTCGGGCATTCCTGTAAGCACAGTATGTGTATGGAAATATACCGTTTACTTAGCGAAACCCAGACGATGTTGGCGGGATATTACTGGGTAATGGAATATACACCAGACAAAGGGCTTCATATTCATTTTATCGGCTACCTGGATGGACAACGTCACAAGAACTCTTATCAGATATCCAGGCAACTGGGAGATATCTGGAGGCGGATCACGGAAGGGGAGGGTTATTTTCATCTGTGCCGGGCTAAAGACAAATACCCGGTGCGTATCGATCACGTGATTCACTATAGTGATAAATCTGCGGTAGACGACTTACGTTACGCCCTTAGCTATCTGGCTAAACAGGATCAGAAAGAACACGGTATTATTCTGGGCCGTAGCAGGCTTCCCGAAAAAAGTAACCGGGGTCGACCACGACATAACTGAATTATGGGGGCTTATGTCCGAACTATCGTAAGTTATCGCGTGGATTTGCCTTCACACGAATTTCAGTCGTGGTGCCGCCGGGAGACAGGTACAAGTGATAACGCATATGGTTTATAAATCTGACAGCGATGAACTAGCAGTACTGCGGGCAGAAAATACCCGGCTGGTCTCATTACTTGAAGCTCATGGGATTGAATGGCGACGTAAACCGCAGAGCCCTGTGCAGTGCGTTTTCGTATTATCCACGGATGAGAAAGTTGCGTTATTTCGTCGGTTGTTTCGTGGGCGTGATGATGTATGGGCCCTTCGATAGGAAAGCAAAACCAGCGGCAAATCAGGGTATTCGTCTACCTGGCTAACGAATGGCTGTTGGGAATATGCAGTAAGCCCTGGATAAAATGTGGGGACTGCGCTCACCGTCAGTTGATCCCTGTATCTGATCTCATCATCTACCTGAGGTAGTGTACAATATGCCGATATCGAACTGATACTTAATTAAAATATCTAGAGTGTGATATATCTCTGAGAACTATCAATACGAATATTAAAAACACTTCCAGAATAACAGCAATACGGGGGGATCTCCATTACCCTCCTGTGATTGACAACGGGGATATCATTACCTGTTTCCCTAACCTGATCCCCGGAGAGATATCTCGTTTCCGTAACTCGCTGAATGCGAAAATTAATGCAGATCAACACCGTAAAAAACAACAAGGCAAACGCACCTACGCAACGTCGGTTTGTATTATCTGGGCGAAAGAATATACGCAGTCCTTTAAATGTCATTATCACGTCTGCCTTTTTTTAACAAAGACGCCTATTACCATCTGGGAAACTATGAGCGCTCTGACACCCTGAGAGGGTTAATTACCGGAGCCTGGTACAGTGCCTTAGGGTTGGAACTGGAAGATCACCAGGGATTAGTTCATTTCCCTGCTAATGGACGTTACATCCTGGATATTAACGATCCTAATTTCCCAGAGCAGTACCAGCGCTTATTGGTACGTCTGGATTATTTGACGAAGCTCGACACTAAAGCATCAGGCCAGCGTAACTTTGGCTACAGCGGTTTTTGACCTATTGTAACTATAAGGTGATTTATTATGTATACAGAATCAAACATTAAGCTTTCCTGTAACGCCCTCTGGCAAAAGTGTGTCCTTGCAACTCTGTATCGGGCTGCTGCTACACATCCTAAAATTAAATTATTACAGTTTAAATTAATACCTTGCCCTGGTATGAATAAGGCAATTCCTTCTCTGATTGCTGATTTTACTGGTGAGCTGCATAGACTAATTTCTGAACATTTGCAGTGTAAGCGACGTAAAGATAAATCAGTCGAGCCCACCCCTTTATATTACCTCTGGAGTAGGGAAGCTGTGGCTAACGATGCCACTCCTTATCTTATGGTGCTGCTACTTAATAACGATGTCTGGTGTAAGTGAACCGCCCCGGGTTTCCTGGAGAGTGTTTTATCTGTGAACTCAGGCTGCCAGATCATCGTTTCCGATGGAAGCAT
>NZ_JBDYCV010000120.1:0-10093 GCF_040495915.1 Shigella sp. FJ200513
CTGATGGAAATGGAAGCCACGCAAGCACCTTAAAATCACCATCATACACTAAATCAGTAAGTTGGCAGCATTACCCGTAATCCAACCGGATCAATTTGCCACCCCCACTCTGAACTTTTCAGATGCGGATTGGGGATCATATTCAGTATGTTGCCCTGCGCATTTTTATTAATGCTTTCGTCGTGGGAAACACAACCAGTCATGTAATAACTAAAAGAGATGAAATCTACAGTATGTTTTAAATCTTCTGCGTCACTTTCAGTCATCTCAATGGTGATATTGTGGTCGCGGAAGAAACGCTGCATATAGCCGGGATATTGGCCACGCGCCTGAACATCACCAAAGAACATCCAGCGCCGGTTCTCTTCCATGGCCTGCAACATATCCTGTGGCTGGCAGGTGAGGGGGTAAACCAGCCCACCGAGAAGCATATTGCCGATTTTCGCTTCGGGGATCAGGCTATGATAGGCTTTAACTGCCCGCGCACTGGCAACCAGTTGATGATGGATCGCCTGATAAACTTCCGCCTCGCCACTCTCTTCTGCCAGCCCCACGCCCGTGAATGGCGCGTGTAACGACATATTGATTTCATTAAACGTCAGCCATAACGCTACTTTATGTTGGTAGCGGGTAAAGACCGTGCGGGCGTAATGCTCGAAGTGATCGATGACCGCCCGATTAGCCCAACCGCCGTAGTTTTTCACCAGCCCATATAGCATTTCGTAATGGGATAACGTTACCAGCGGCTTGATCCCCGCCTGCGCCATTTCATCAAACAGCCGATCGTAAAACGCTAACCCCGCTTCATTCGGTTCGGCTTCGTCGCCCTGAGGGAAAATTCGCGCCCAGGCAATGGAAATACGCAGACAGGTGAAGCCCATCTCGGCAAATAACGCGATATCTTCCGGGTAACGGTAATAAAAATCGATGGCGACATCTTTGATATTCTCTTTCCCCAGGATGCGCGGTTCCATTTTTCCCATTACGCCATGAGGCTGTAAATCTGAGGTCGTGATCCCTTTGCCATCTTCCAGCCAGGCACCTTCCACCTGATTGGCAGCTGTTGCGCCACCCCAAAGAAATGTTTCTGGAAATGCTTTCATAATTAACTCCTTTTATCGTTAGCGAATGATGGATAACAGCGGTTCACCTGCGCTTATCTGCGCCGTGCCGTGGGGTAATACGTCTGTAAAATCATCGCTATTACTGATTAATACCGGCGTCGTCAGATCAAATCCGGCCTCGCGAATAGCAGGGATATCAAAAGAAATCAGCCGATCGCCTGTATTGACCTTGTCACCCACGTTGACGTGAGCGGAAAAGAATTTGCCGTCCAGTTTTACGGTGTCGATACCGACATGAATCAGGATCTCCACACCATCATCTGACTCAATGCCAATGGCGTGTAATGTGGCGAACAACGAAGCAATTCGACCCGCAACCGGAGAACGCACTTCACCAACCGAGGGCAGAATGGCGATACCTTTACCCAACAGGCCACTGGCAAACGTGGTATCAGCGACGTGAATGAGCGGCACAATCTCTCCCGTCATCGGTGAACAGATACCGCCCTGCTCAGGTGGTGTAATAACCTCTGGTGTTTTCTCTTGCGGGGCACCCTGCGCTGGCTGACGTTTACTGGTGATGAAATGAAGCATCAACGTACCAACAAATGCGCAACCTATGGCAATGACACCGCCAATAACGCTGGCCCAGACGGTGAAATCAATCCCCGTTGACGGGATGGTCTGCATGAAGGTGAAAATACTTGGCAAACCAAAGGAGTAAACTTTCGTTTGCGCGTAGCCAATGATGGTGGCCCCCAATGCTCCACTGATACAGGCGATAACAAAGGGGTACTTACGCGGCAGGTTGACGCCATATACCGCTGGTTCGGTGATACCAAACAGACCCGTCAACGCCGCTGATCCCGCCACCACTTTTTTCTGCGCATCGCGTTCGCAGAGGAAGACGCCGAGCGCCGCCCCGACCTGCGCCATAATGGCGGGCATTAACAGCGGGATCATGGTGTCGTAGCCCAGCACGGTGAAGTTATTGATACACAGCGGCACCAGGCCCCTGTGCAGTCCGAACATGACGAAGATTTGCCAGAAGCCGCCCATTACCGCGCCCGCAAATGCAGGAACCGCCTGATAAAGCCAGAGATAACCGGCGGCAATCATTTCGCTTATCCAGGTTGATAGCTGCCCCACCAGCAGAAAGGTGACGGGTGTGATAACCATCAGACATAGCAATGGTGTGAAGAAATTTTTGATTGCCGACGGTAACCACGCATTAAGTCGGCGTTCCAGAATGCTGCACAACCAGGCAGAAAAAATAATGGGAATAACCGATGACGAGTAATTCAACAATGTGACCGGAATACCCAGGAAATCCAGCCCCGGCGCATCCGCTTTTTGCCCGTTCTCGAAGGCAGTCAGAATTAATGGATGCACTAACGCTCCACCAATCACCATGGCAGTAAATGGATTACCGCCGAAGCGTTTGCCCGCGGTGTATCCCAGGATTATCGGGAAGAACCCAAACAAGGCATCACTGGCGCTGAATAAAATTAAATAAGTACCACTTTGTTCGGTCGTCCACTGAAAAGTGAGCGCCAGAGCCAGCATACCTTTCAGGATCCCGGTTGCCGCCATCAGACCGATCAGAGGCGTAAAAATACCTGAAATAACATAAACAAAGCGGTTTAGCAGATTACCTTTCTCATCATTTTCCGGTGCCTGTTGCGCTTTTTCGCCAAGGCCTGCCACGCTGTTAACCGCCAGGAAGACATCGGCCACATGGTTACCTATGACCACCTGAAACTGACCACCGCTTTCCACCACCATAATAATACCGGGGGTCTTTTTCAGTACCTCAGCTTGCGCTTTGCTTTCATCCTTTAACTTAAAACGTAATCGCGTTGCGCAATGCATCAGACTCACAATGTTATCTGCGCCCCCGACTCCTGCGACTATTTTTCTGGCTAACTCCGTCATAACTTGCCCTCTACCGCTTTGCGGCAAAACTCCAAAAAAAAACCTGAAAAAAACGGCCTGACGTGAATCAAGCAATTTTTTTCAGGTTTTGCCCGCTTAGTGCGGTAACAATCCTTTACTCAGTAATAATATTTCAGTGTTCTTTGCGCACGCGCTCTATATTTATGGCTAAAAACATAATCTCTGCGGGTGAAATTTTACGTTGATACTGCAAACCAATAAAAATGGCGATCCGTTCCGCACATTGCCATGCTTGCGGGTAATTTTGTTTTACTGCTTGTTGTAATGATTCATCACTATCGTTAATTGAAGCATGTTCAAGAATACGCCAGGATAAAAACTTCAGATGTGTAACCAGTCGCTGATAACTCAAGCTTTCTTCCTGGTAATTAAGGCTGAACTGAAATTTTATTAATTGCAGCATTTCGCGCATTAACTGCGTGACACCTGCAACATCCTCCATATTTCCGCTCATTTGGGCACTGACCAGATGCATGGCAATAAAGCCCACTTCATCTTTCGGTAACTGCACGCCCAACCGTTTATCAATAATGGTTAACGCTTCTTCCCCTAGCTGGAACTCTTTCGGGTAAAGCCGCTGGATATCCCACAGCAACACGTTTTGCTGAAAGCGTTTAATCGCAAACTGGCAATGGTCAGTTAGCGAGATATAAATACTGTCCTGTAATTTTCCCAAGCGCTCCTGCGCTAAAGAGATAAGACGATCACAGGTTGCCATCACCTCAAGAGGAATATGACTTAAGAGTTCGCTTAATCGCCCGTTCAGTTCATGACTGCTCAAGGCATACTCTTTTTCTATTCCACTTGAGTTAATTCTTTCGCCAGCGCGTTTTTGAAAGCCAATTCCGCGCCCCATGACGACTTTTTCCCGCTGTTGATCATCAATAACCACCACAACATTATTGTTGAGAATTTTGGTGATTTGCATGTTCATAGCAAGGACCTTTTTTATAAACAAAAAAAAACCGACTTCACCAGTATTCTCTGGTTATGTCAGGTTTTGCCTGCGAATGCAGTAACAATCCAGTCATTTATTAATGGTTTTTATAACGAACATCCAGGTTCGGAAATTAATTTAATTGCGTGCAGAGAAAATAGCAATGCGCTATTGATAAAAATATGACCATGCTCGCAGTTATTAACCTTGTGTAATTTTAGGAATTTATAAAGTTATATATAACAAATCCCAATAATTAAGTTATTGGGATTTGTCTGGTGAATTATTTGTCGCTATCTTTTCCCGCCAGCAGTTTATCCAGCTCATCACCGCCTACATGACGGAAATCCTGACCCTTCACGTAGTAGAAGATAAACTCACAAATATTCTGGCAGCGGTCGCCGATACGTTCGATTGAACGCGCACAGAACAGCGCGGTAAGTACGCTCGGAATAGTGCGCGAATCTTCCATCATGTAGGTCATCAGTTGACGAACAATACCTTCGTATTCCTGATCGACTTTTTTATCTTCACGATAAATACGTACCGCTTCGTCAATGTCCATCCGCGCGAACGCGTCCAGCACGTCGTGCAGCATCTGGATGGTATGACGGCCCAGCGACTCCAGACTTACCAGCAACGGCTGATGCTGCTGGGAGAATTTCTCCAGCGCAGTACGGCAGATTTTGTCCGCCACGTCGCCAATACGCTCCAGCTCGGCAATGGTTTTACTGATCACCATAACCAGTCGCAGGTCGCTCGCCGTCGGCTGACGTTTGGCGATAATGCGCACGCAGGCTTCATCGATCGCCACTTCCATCATGTTGACGTTCTTGTCGCCTTCGATCACGCGCTTCGCCAGATCGCTGTCCTGGTTATGCATCGCGGTGATTGCATCAGAAAGCTGCTGCTCCACCATGCCGCCCATGGTCATCACCTGCGTGCGGATACTTTCCAGTTCGGCGTTGAACTGGCCGGAAATATGTTTATTAAGATTGAGACTGTCCATAACGCACTCCTGAATCAACCGTAACGACCGGTGATGTAGTCTTCTGTTTGTTTCTTCGCTGGCTTGGTGAACAGATCGTCCGTGTTGCTGAACTCAATCAATTCGCCCAGGTACATAAATGCCGTGTGGTCGGAACAACGCGCAGCCTGCTGCATGTTGTGGGTGACGATCACCACGGTGTAATCCTGCTTCAGTTCGGTGATCAGCTCTTCAATACGCCCGGTAGAGATGGGGTCGAGCGCCGAACACGGTTCGTCGAGCAGCAGCACTTCCGGGCGAATGGCGATACCACGCGCAATACACAGACGCTGTTGCTGACCACCAGAGAGAGAGTAACCGCTCTGGTGCAATTTATCTTTGGTTTCGTTCCACAATGCGGCTTTGGTCAATGCCCACTGCACGCGCTCGTCCATGTCGGCACGGGAGAGCTTCTCAAACAGACGAACGCCAAAGGCGATGTTGTCGTAGATGGACATCGGGAACGGCGTCGGTTTCTGGAACACCATGCCCACTTTCGCACGCAGCAGGGCGATATCCTGAGAGTTGGTCAGGATGTTGTCGCCATCAAGCAGAATTTCACCTTCCGCACGCTGCTCCGGGTACAGTTCAAACATTTTGTTGAAGGTACGCAGCAGCGTCGATTTACCGCAGCCGGACGGCCCGATAAACGCCGTAACCTGGTTTTTGGCGATATCCAGGTTGATGTTTTTCAGGGCATGGAATTTGCCGTAGTAGAAGTTCAAATTACGAACCTGAATTTTACTCGGGGCAGTTTCAACCATACTCATTGCAATCTTTTCCTCATCGTACCTGATGCTTTTCGCTAATCAGGCTTACCGTAGGGCCGGGTAAGGCGTTCACGCCGCATCCGGAAAAGTGTTAACCGTGTTTATTCTTCGCAAAAACAACGCGCGCCAGAATGTTCAGCAGCAGGACGCACAGGGTAATGATCAATACCCCGGCCCAGGCCAGTTGTTGCCATTCCGCAAACGGGCTCATCGCAAACTTAAAGATCGTCACCGGCAGGTTGGCGATCGGCTGCATCATGTCCGTGCTCCAGAACTGGTTGGAGAGCGCGGTAAACAGCAGCGGCGCGGTTTCACCGGCAATACGGGCAATCGCCAGCAGGATACCGGTCATAATCCCGGACACCGACGCTTTCAGCGTAATCGCGGAGATCATCTTCCACTTCGGTGTACCCAGCGCATAAGCCGCTTCACGCAGGCTGTCCGGCACCAGTTTCAGCATGTTCTCAGTGGTGCGGATAACGATCGGCACCTGCAACAGCGCCAGCGCAATTACGCCCGCCCAGCCGGAGAAGTGCTCCATCTGTGCCACCACGATGGTGTAGACAAACAGACCAACCACAATCGACGGCGCGGAGAGCAGAATGTCGTTAATGAAGCGAATCACTTCTGCCAGCCAGGATTTACGACCATATTCCGCCAGATAAATCCCCGCCATAATGCCCAGCGGCGTACCGAATACCGTGGCCCACAAAATTAACAGCCCGCTACCCGCCAGGGCGTTCGCCAGACCACCACCTTCCGTATTGGGCGGCGGCGTCATTTCAGTGAACAGCGCCAGCGACATACCGTCGATACCGCGAGTGATGGTGGACATTAAAATCCAGATCAGCCAGAACAGGCCGAAGGCCATCGTCGCCATCGAGAGCGTCAGCGCAATACGGTTTTTGAGGCGGCGACGCGCCTGCATTTTGCGGCGAGATTCAGCCAGCGCCGCAGTGGTTTGCATTTCAACCATAGCCATTAGCGTGCCCCCTCATTCTTAGCCAGGCGCATAATCATAAACTTCGATGCGGCGAGGACGATGAAGGTAATCACAAACAGGATCAGGCCCAGTTCCATCAGTGCGGCAACGTGCAGACCGGATTCCGCTTCCGCAAATTCGTTCGCCAGCGCAGAGGTGATACTATTGCCCGGCATGTACAGCGAGGCGCTGTCGAGCTGGTAGGTGTTACCGATGATAAAGGTCACCGCCATGGTTTCACCGAGCGCGCGGCCCAGCCCCAGCATGATGCCGCCGATAACACCATTTTTGGTGAACGGAAGAACGATACGCCAGATAACTTCCCAGGTGGTGCAGCCAATACCGTAGGCCGACTCTTTCATCATCACCGGGGTTTGTTCGAACACATCACGCATTACCGCCGCAATGTACGGAATAATCATGATGGCGAGGATCACGCCTGCCGCGAGGATACCGATACCAAATGCGGGGCCAGAGAACAGCGCGCCAACAATCGGGATATTCGACATGATATTGCCGACCGGCTCCTGAAAGTAAACGGCGAACAGCGGCGCAAAGATAAACAGGCCCCACATGCCGTAAACGATACTTGGAATGGCTGCCAGCAGCTCAATGGCGATACCCAGCGGGCGTTTCAGCCAGCCAGGCGCAAGCTCAGTCAGGAACAGGGCGATACCGAAACTCACCGGGACGGCGATCAGCAGCGCGATAAACGAAGTCACCAACGTACCGTAGATCGGCACCAGCGCCCCGTAGATATCGTTCGGTGCATCCCACTCTTTGGTCCATAGGAAAGCCAGACCAAATTTCTGAATGCTCGGCCAGGAGGAGATGATCAGAGAGACAATAATGCCACCCAACATCAATAGCACAATCAGCGCCGCCAGTTTTACCAGCACGCTGAAAATTATGTCGCCCTTTTTACCCGGTGGGTTAAAAGCGGGCTTGGTTGCAGCCATAAGTTACTCTTCAGTTAAACGCGTTTACAAAGTCATTTTGTAATGCCGGATGCGGCGTAAAACACCGTACCCGGCCTGGAGTTTTATTAGTACAGCGGCTTACCGCTACTGTCTTTAATATTGGTCTTCCACGCAGCGCGAACCTGTTCAACTACACTATCCGGCAGGCTGGCGTAATCCAGGTCGTTCGCCTGTTTAGCCCCGGTTTTGTACGCCCAGTCGAAGAATTTCAGCACCTCTGTGCCTTGTTCTGGTTTCTTCTGATCTTTGTGGATCAGAATGAACGTGGTAGAGGTAATAGGCCATGCATCTTCGCCTTTCTGGTTGGTCAGATCCTGAGCGAAGGTTTTGCTCCAGTCTGCACCTTTTGCTGCATTAGCGAAGTTTTCTTCGGTCGGACTAACCGGTTTACCATCAGCGGAGATCAGTTTGGTGTACGCCAGGTTGTTCTGCTTCGCGTAAGCATATTCAACATAACCAATTGCACCCGGCAGACGCTGAACGAACGCGGCGATACCGTCGTTACCTTTACCGCCCAGACCGATCGGCCATTTTACGGTAGAGCCAGTACCAACGTTGTTTTTCCACTCTTCGTTCACTTTCGCCAGGTAGCTGGTGAAGACGAAGGAAGTCCCGGAGCCATCTGCGCGGCGTACTACAGCAATGTTTTGTGAAGGCAGTTTCAGACCCGGATTCAGTTTGGCGATGGCTTCATCATCCCACTTCTTGATTTTGCCCAGGTAGATGTCGCCGAGGGTTTTACCATCCAGCACCAGTTCGCCAGACTTCAGCCCTGGAATGTTAACCGCCAGCACCACGCCGCCAATCACGGTCGGGAACTGGAACAGACCTTCCTGAGCCAGTTTTTCGTCAGACAGCGGCGCGTCAGAGGCACCAAAATCAACGGTATTAGCGATAATCTGTTTTACGCCACCGGAAGAACCGATACCCTGGTAGTTAACTTTATTACCGGTTTCTTTCTGGTAAGTGTCAGCCCATTTGGCATACACCGGCGCAGGGAAGGTTGCACCTGCACCTGTCAGGCTTGCTTCTGCAAACACAGAGAAAGCACTCATCGATAAGGTCGCGGCGACAACAGTTGCGACGGTGGTACGCATAACTTTCATAATGTCTCCTGGGAGGATTCATAAAGCATTGTTTGTTGGCTACGAGAAGCAAAATAGGACAAACAGGTGACAGTTATATATAAGGAATATGACATTTTTATGACAGAAAGGAATTACCAAATAACTTACTGATTTTAAATGTGAAGATGAAAATTCCACATGCCATCTTTTTGTCATGATGCATTTAAAAGTGATAAAGAAATGGGTGAGATGACAACGATGTGATGAACAATCGTTGTCAGACCTATTAGCGCACAATCTCAACAGTTATCGTCGCTGTTGCAGTAAATTGCCCCGGGGCTGGGCGAGCTCCAGTAAGGCTCGCAGGAGCAGCTGAAAAAGTTACACTACCTGATTTTTCACCATACACTGTTGATTTATCCATGTCTGTTGGCAACTCACCACCGTTCACTTTGATTTCCTTATTATTTTTGTCGTAAATTTTTATCCCCACGTTAGAGTTTGAAGTTACGACCATTGAATTGTCCGTATTGGGTTCGGTAGCATAAAAAGACGTACTGATATCATCGGTATTCAGTATCCCCAGGTTTTCACACTCAATAGTGACTGTTTTAGTAATTTTATGTGTTGTTACCGCACTTCCAACAACAGATGAAAAATCTGCAGCTGGTATTTCTTTAAAATCAAAACAAACTGGCTTTAAATTATTTATTTCGCAACTTTGCGGAGCTGTAATATCGCCCCGAATATAAACATCAGCCATCGGCTGTGAGTAATCCACCGGGGTGTCACGGCTAATTGTTCCATACAATGTCACTATCTTTGTTTCAGGAATAATCAATTTTCCTGCAAATGTCTTCTTGATATAAAAATATACTATCGCTTTAGCCCCACTGGATATACTTAAAGGTTCAATGCGGTTGCAATTGTACTTTGTATTACCAGACGGGTTGTTAGCATGATATTCAAAAGGTGCATTCACATACCCAACCCCAAGAATATCTATAGCAATCCCAACATCAAGGTTCGGATTAAGATCATAATAATTAATATTAGAGTGAACCCCAGCATAAGTTAATGCCTGGTTTATTTTTGACGTATAATAGATATAGGGGAATTCTCCTACGTTACCAGTATCACAATGACAGCGTCCAAGATATGAGGATCCATTAGTTACAGTGGTGTTAAATGTCGTTCCAACCTTATTTTCGTTCGCGGTAATAAGATATCCCGAGAAGGTAATGCTGCCAACTTACTGATTTAGTGTATGATGGTGATTTTAAGGTGCTTGCGTGGCTTCCATTTCCATC
>NZ_JBDYCV010000121.1:0-10062 GCF_040495915.1 Shigella sp. FJ200513
CGGAAACAAGTGAGCGTTTCCGGATTCTTACACAGCCACTGGATCGGTCAACTGATCCTTAACTGATCGGCATTACGACAATGTGCCGACGTTTTGATAAAGAAAGATTTGGCTATTTATTGCCCGTTGTTCATTCAGGCTGCCTGGCTAATCCGCGCCAGCTGCTCGAAATAATCCGGAAATGTTTTGGCCGTGCATTTGGGATCAAGAATCGTCACTGGTGTATCTGACAACGCCACCAGCGAGAAACACATCGCCATCCGGTGATCATTGTATGTCGCGATCTCGGCAAAGTTCAGTTTTTCCGGAGGAGTGATACGAATGTAATCGTGCCCCTCTTCCACTTCCGCGCCGACTTTACGCAGTTCTGTTGCCATCGCAAACAGGCGATCGGTCTCTTTAACACGCCAGTTATAGATATTGCGCAGCGTGGTGGTGCCTTTTGCAAATAACGCCGCCGTGGCAATGGTCATCGCCGCATCAGGAATATGGTTCATATCCATATCAATAGCGTTCAGTTCACCACGCGTGCAGGAAATATAATCATCGCCCCAGCAAATGGTCGCGCCCATTTTTTCCAGCACATCAGCAAAGCGAATATCACCCTGCATACTGTTACGTCCAATACCGGTCACTTTTACAGTGCCGCCTTTGATTGCTGCTGCTGCCAGGAAGTAAGAAGCCGAAGATGCATCGCCTTCGACCAAATAAGTACCCGGAGACTGATAAGACTGCCCGCCTTTTACGACAAATTGTTGATAGTGCTGATTTTCAATTTCAACACCAAACGTCTTCATCAGATTGAGTGTGATGTCGATATAAGGTTTAGAAACCAGATCGCCTTTAATACGAATCACCGTATCTTCCGGCGCAAGAGGCGCAGTCATTAACAGTGCGGTGAGGAATTGGCTGGAAACGGAGCCATCAACGTCAACGTTGCCGCCAGTAAAGCCGCCCTGTAAACGCAACGGCGGATAATTTTCTTGTTCCAGGTAAGTGATCTTCGCCCCGCCCAGGCGCAGCGCATCCACCAGATGACCAATCGGGCGCTCTTTCATACGCGGCTCACCGGTCAGCACAATATCATTGCTATCCAGACAAAGAGCTGCCGCCAGCGGACGCATTGCCGTTCCGGCGTTACCGAGGAACAACTCCAGGGCACCTTCTGCGTGTAATGGACCGCCGTTACCGATAATTTCGCAACGCGTACGATCGGCTGAAAGCGTATAGCTTAACCCTAACGCTGTTAATGCATTCAGCATATGGCGCACGTCGTCGCTATCCAGCAGATTGGTTAATACTGTTTTGCCGTGTGCTAATGCCGCAAGCAATAAAGCGCGGTTAGAAACGCTCTTGGAACCGGGCAGATTAATAGTGCCATCGACACGAGCGATGGGTTGTAACGTCAGGGATTCCATGAACTCAACTCTCTACAACAGAAATAAAAACCCCACAGGCTGGCTGTGGGGATTAAGCAAAATTTCGGCATTAACCGTGACGGCGTTCGAACTCAACCATGAAGTCTGTCAGCGCTTTAACGCCTTCCAGCGGCATGGCATTATAAATAGACGCGCGCATTCCGCCGACCACACGGTGTCCTTTCAGTGCATGAAGGCCTGCAGCAAAAGACTCTTCAAGGAACAATTTGTCAAGCGCACTGTCCGCCAACTGGAACGGCACGTTCATCCGCGAACGGTTAGCTTTCGCCACGTCATTGCGGTAGAAATCGCTGTTATCAATCACCCCATATAGCAGTTCTGCTTTTTGCTGATTGATTTTATCCATTTCAGCTACACCGCCGTTCGCTTTCAGCCATTTAAAGACCAGACCAGATAGATACCAGGCAAATGTCGGCGGCGTGTTAAACATGGAGCCGTTATCGTTGAGGATGGAATAATCCAGAATCGACGGACACGCGATATTCGCTTTGCCCAGCAAATCTTCACGAACGATGACGATTGTCAGGCCAGCCGGGCCGATATTTTTCTGCGCGCCAGCGTAAATTACACCATAACGGCTGACGTCAATCGGACGGGAAAGAATGGTTGAAGAGAAGTCGGCGGCGACCACCACATCTTTGCCGAAGTCTGGCGTCTCGTCGATGGCGATACCGTCGATGGTTTCATTCGGGCAGTAATGCATATAAGCCGCATTATCAGAGAGTTGCCATTCACGCATTGGCTTAACCGCGCGCAGACCATCAACAGTCACTTTGGCGTCAAAGACATTAGGCGTGCAGTATTTTTTCGCTTCTTTAATGGCACTTGCCGCCCAGTAACCGGCATCAACATAATCTGCGGTGGTTTTATCACCGAGAATATTCAGCGGTACCGCAGCAAACTGACCGCGACCACCGCCATGGCAGAATAATACCTTGTAGTTGGAGGGGACATTAAGAAGATCGCGAAAATCCTTCTCGGCTTCCTCTGCAACCTGAATGAACTCTTTGCCACGGTGACTCACTTCCATCACCGACGTACCAAGACCGTTCCAGTCGCGCAGTTCCTGTTGAGCCTGTTTAAGCACCTCTGCCGGTAGCATTGCCGGACCAGAACTAAAATTGAAGATTTGAGCCATTTCCCCTCACCACGTTGCGTTGCTATTAACCCGCGGTCAATCGATTGCGACCACAGGTAATACATTATTCCTGTGGCTATCGGTTTTATCATTCAGTGACACACATCGCAATGAGTAAAACCGTTGAGGGCAAAAATGTGGCTTGCATCACACAAAAGAATCTCTCGGATTATTAGCAAAAAGCCGATGTTTTTACTGTCAGGTCACCCGTTTTGCCCGACTTGCCTTCGTCCATTCTGGATTTGCACAGCGCGGACATAATTGTTTTTCCCCCGCGTTCATATGAATGATTTCACTACAACGAATGCAGGCATAGTCCGCCGACTCCGGCACCACTTTGTAACGCTGCGTACAATCACTGGGTAAAATAAGTAAACCCGGTTTCACCTTGTCATCTTCAAAGAAATAGACACTGATTTGCCCGTTGGTTTCGAGAATCGCCAGACGTACCTGCCCCAGCTGCTCCACGCCACGCAATCGTAGCTCCATAAAGAACTCAAATTCCGTCATGTTGGAGTTATTGAGTTTCGACCAGGCCAGCTCGCCATCACATTACCAGGCGGTATAACAACGCCAGAGTGATAAAGACGATAAGTACCGGCACCATCGGCACATCATCATAAAACGCCACATCTCCCGCCGCTGAACCCAGCGTGAGAATGATTAACACTTCAAACAGCGACATCTGTCGCACACCGCGTCTTCCGGTCATTTTGAGGAACAAAAAACCAGTACAAAGGTATAAAGACTACGTAGTGCAACTTCGCCAAGGAAATCAAAAGGCACTTTATCAAATGCCATACGGTGGAGATCGAACGCCTTCATTTTTATGCTCTTAACGTGGTTTATCCGCTAAAAGCATAGTCAACAGTTCATCGGCATGGCGGCGGTGATAGCGCCTTTGAGATAAAACCCGTATTATTGCGCGCTTTCCGTACGACTAAAGTGATTTTCATGACGCAAACATTTATCCCCGGCAAAGATGCCGCTCTGGAAGATTCCATCGCTCGCTTCCAGCAAAAACTTTCAGACCTCGGCTTTCAGATTGAAGAGGCCTCCTGGCTGAATCCCGTGCCTAACGTCTGGTCTGTACATATTCGCGACAAAGAGTGCGCACTGTGTTTTACCAACGGTAAAGGCGCAACCAAGAAAGCGGCGCTGGCTTCTGCACTCGGTGAATATTTCGAGCGTCTCTCAACCAACTACTTTTTTGCTGATTTCTGGCTGGGCGAAACCATCGCCAACGGTCCATTTGTGCATTATCCCAACGAAAAATGGTTCCCACTGAGCGAAAATGACGATGTGCCAGAAGGGCTGCTCGATGACCGTCTGCGCGCATTTTACGATCCGGAGAATGAATTGACCGGCAGTATGCTGATTGACCTACAATCCGGTAACGAAGATCGTGGTATTTGCGGTCTGCCGTTTACGCGCCAGTCCGACAATCAGACCGTTTATATTCCGATGAATATCATTGGTAACCTGTACGTTTCTAACGGTATGTCCGCTGGCAATACCCGCAACGAAGCACGCGTTCAGGGGTTGTCCGAAGTTTTCGAACGCTACGTGAAAAACCGCATTATTGCTGAAAGCATCAGCTTGCCGGAAATCCCGGCAGACGTGCTGGCGCGTTACCCAGCGGTGGTTGAAGCGATCGAAACACTGGAAACAGAAGGTTTCCCGATCTTCGCATATGATGGTTCCCTTGGCGGCCAGTATCCGGTGATTTGCGTGGTACTGTTTAATCCTGCAAACGGCACCTGCTTTGCCTCTTTCGGTGCGCATCCTGATTTTGGCGTAGCACTGGAACGTACCGTGACCGAGCTGCTGCAAGGTCGTGGCCTGAAAGATTTGGATGTGTTTACTCCGCCAACCTTCGATGATGAAGAAGTCGCTGAACATACCAACCTCGAAACGCACTTTATCGATTCCAGCGGTTTAATCTCCTGGGACCTGTTCAAGCAGGATGCCGATTATCCGTTTGTGGACTGGAATTTCTCCGGCACCACGGAAGAAGAGTTTGCTACGCTGATGGCTATCTTCAACAAAGAAGATAAAGAAGTTTATATTGCCGATTACGAGCATCTGGGCGTTTATGCTTGCCGTATTATCGTGCCTGGCATGTCCGATATTTATCCGGCTGAAGATCTGTGGCTCGCGAATAACAGTATGGGCAGCCATTTACGTGAAACGATTCTTTCGCTACCAGGCAGCGAGTGGGAAAAAGAAGATTACCTGAACCTCATCGAGCAACTGGATGAAGAAGGTTTTGATGACTTTACCCGCGTGCGTGAGCTGTTGGGTCTGGCGACCGGGTCGGATAACGGTTGGTACACCCTGCGTATCGGTGAATTAAAAGCCATGCTGGCGCTGGCTGGTGGCGATCTGGAACAGGCTCTGGTCTGGACCGAATGGACGATGGAGTTTAACTCATCAGTATTTAGTCCGGAACGCGCCAACTATTATCGCTGCCTGCAAACGTTGTTATTACTGGCACAGGAAGAAGATCGCCAGCCGCTGCAATATCTGAATGCGTTTGTTCGCATGTACGGCGCAGATGCCGTAGAAGCCGCCAGTGCGGCAATGAGCGGCGAAGCGGCGTTTTACGGCCTGCAACCGGTAGATAGCGATCTGCACGCGTTTGCTGCACATCAGTCGTTGTTGAAGGCCTACGAAAAGCTGCAGCGCGCCAAAGCAGCATTCTGGGCAAAATAAAATCAAATAGCCTACGCAATGTAGGCTTAATGATTAGTCTGAGTTATATTACGGGGCGTTTTTTTAATGCCCCGCTTTACATATATTTGCATTAATAAAATAATTGTAATTATAAGGTTAAATATCGGTAATTTGTATTTAATAAATACGATCGATATTGTTACTTTATTCGCCTGATGCTCCCTTTTAATTAACTGTTTTAGCGGAGGATGCGGAAAAAATTCAACTCATTTGTTAATTTTTAAAATTTATTTTTATTTTGGATAATCAAATAGTTACTCCGTATTTGCATAAAAACCATGCGAGTTACGGGCCTATAAGCCAGGCGAGATATGATCTATATCAATTTCTCATCTATAATGCTTTGTTAGTATCTCGTCGCCGACTTAATAAAGAGAGAGTTAGTGTGAAAGCTGACAACCCTTTTGATCTTTTACTTCCTGCTGCAATGGCCAAAGTGGCCGAAGAGGCGGGTGTCTATAAAGCAACGAAACATCCGCTTAAGACTTTCTATCTGGCGATTACCGCCGGTGTTTTCATCTCAATCGCATTCGTCTTCTATATCACAGCAACCACTGGCACAGGCACAATGCCCTTCGGCATGGCAAAACTGGTTGGCGGCATTTGCTTCTCTCTGGGGCTGATTCTTTGTGTTGTCTGCGGAGCCGATCTCTTTACTTCCACAGTGTTGATTGTTGTTGCTAAGGCGAGTGGGCGCATCACCTGGTGTCAGTTGGCTAAAAACTGGCTAAATGTCTATTTTGGCAACCTGGTCGGCGCACTGCTGTTTGTACTTTTAATGTGGCTTTCCGGCGAGTATATGACCGCAAATGGTCAATGGGGACTAAACGTCCTACAAACCGCCGACCACAAAGTGCACCATACTTTTATTGAGGCCGTCTGTCTTGGTATCCTGGCAAACCTGATGGTATGTCTGGCAGTATGGATGAGTTATTCTGGCCGCAGCCTGATGGACAAAGCGTTCATTATGGTGCTGCCGGTCGCGATGTTTGTTGCCAGCGGTTTTGAGCACAGTATCGCAAACATGTTTATGATCCCGATGGGTATTGTAATCCGCGACTTCGCATCTCCGGAATTCTGGACCGCTGTCGGTTCTGCACCGGAAAATTTTTCTCACCTGACCGTGATGAACTTCATCACTGATAACCTGATCCCGGTTACGATCGGTAATATTATCGGCGGTGGTTTGTTGGTTGGGTTGACATACTGGGTCATTTACCTGCGTGAAAACGATCACCATTAATGGTTGTCGAAGTACGCAGTAAATAAAAAATCCACTTAAGAAGGTAGGTGTTACATGTCCGAGCTTAATGAAAAGTTAGCCACAGCCTGGGAAGGTTTTACCAAAGGTGACTGGCAGAATGAAGTAAACGTCCGTGACTTCATTCAGAAAAACTACACTCCGTACGAGGGTGACGAGTCCTTCCTGGCTGGCGCTACTGAAGCGACCACCACCCTGTGGGACAAAGTAATGGAAGGTGTTAAACTGGAAAACCGCACTCACGCGCCAGTTGATTTTGACACCGCTGTTGCTTCCACCATCACCTCTCACGACGCTGGCTACATCAATAAAGCGTTGGAAAAAGTTGTTGGTCTGCAGACTGAAGCTCCGCTGAAACGTGCTCTTATCCCGTTCGGTGGTATCAAAATGATCGAAGGTTCCTGCAAAGCGTACAACCGCGAACTGGACCCGATGATCAAAAAAATCTTCACTGAATACCGTAAAACTCACAACCAGGGCGTGTTCGACGTTTACACTCCGGACATCCTGCGTTGCCGTAAATCCGGTGTTCTGACCGGTCTGCCAGATGCTTATGGCCGTGGCCGTATCATCGGTGACTACCGTCGCGTTGCGCTGTACGGTATCGACTACCTGATGAAAGACAAATACGCTCAGTTCACCTCTCTACAGGCTGATCTGGAAAACGGCGTAAACCTGGAACAGACTATCCGTCTGCGCGAAGAAATCGCTGAACAGCACCGCGCTCTGGGTCAGATGAAAGAAATGGCTGCGAAATACGGCTACGACATCTCTGGTCCGGCTACCAACGCTCAGGAAGCTATCCAGTGGACTTACTTCGGCTACCTGGCTGCTGTTAAGTCTCAGAACGGTGCTGCAATGTCCTTCGGTCGTACCTCCACCTTCCTGGATGTGTACATCGAACGTGACCTGAAAGCTGGCAAGATCACCGAACAAGAAGCGCAGGAAATGGTTGACCACCTGGTCATGAAACTGCGTATGGTTCGCTTCCTGCGTACTCCGGAATACGATGAACTGTTCTCTGGCGACCCAATCTGGGCAACCGAATCTATCGGTGGTATGGGCCTCGATGGTCGTACCCTGGTTACCAAAAACAGCTTCCGTTTCCTGAACACCCTGTACACTATGGGGCCGTCTCCGGAACCGAACATGACCATTCTGTGGTCTGAAAAACTGCCGCTGAACTTCAAGAAATTCGCCGCTAAAGTGTCCATCGACACCTCTTCTCTGCAGTATGAGAACGATGACCTGATGCGTCCGGACTTCAACAACGATGACTACGCTATCGCTTGCTGCGTAAGCCCGATGATCGTTGGTAAACAAATGCAGTTCTTCGGTGCGCGTGCAAACCTGGCGAAAACCATGCTGTACGCAATCAACGGCGGCGTTGACGAAAAACTGAAAATGCAGGTTGGTCCGAAGTCTGAACCGATCAAAGGCGATCTCCTGAGCTACGATGAAGTGATGGAGCGCATGGATCACTTCATGGACTGGCTGGCTAAACAGTACATCACTGCACTGAACATCATCCACTACATGCACGACAAGTACAGCTACGAAGCCTCTCTGATGGCGCTGCACGACCGTGACGTTATCCGCACCATGGCGTGTGGTATCGCTGGTCTGTCCGTTGCTGCTGACTCCCTGTCTGCAATCAAATATGCGAAAGTTAAACCGATTCGTGACGAAGACGGTCTGGCTATCGACTTCGAAATCGAAGGCGAATACCCGCAGTTTGGTAACAATGATCCGCGTGTAGATGACCTGGCTGTTGACCTGGTAGAACGTTTCATGAAGAAAATTCAGAAACTGCACACCTACCGTGACGCTATCCCGACTCAGTCTGTTCTGACCATCACTTCTAACGTTGTGTATGGTAAGAAAACTGGTAACACCCCAGACGGTCGTCGTGCTGGCGCGCCGTTCGGACCGGGTGCTAACCCGATGCACGGTCGTGACCAGAAAGGTGCTGTAGCGTCTCTGACTTCCGTTGCTAAACTGCCGTTTGCTTACGCTAAAGATGGTATCTCCTACACCTTCTCTATCGTTCCGAACGCACTGGGTAAAGACGACGAAGTTCGTAAGACCAACCTGGCTGGTCTGATGGATGGTTACTTCCACCACGAAGCATCCATCGAAGGTGGTCAGCACCTGAACGTTAACGTGATGAACCGTGAAATGCTGCTCGACGCGATGGAAAACCCGGAAAAATATCCGCAGCTGACCATCCGTGTATCTGGCTACGCAGTACGTTTCAACTCGCTGACTAAAGAACAGCAGCAGGACGTTATTACTCGTACCTTCACTCAATCTATGTAATTAGATTTGACTGAAATCGTACAGTAAAAAGCGTACAATAAAGGCTCCACGAAAGTGGGGCCTTTTTTAGCACGAGAGCCTTTTTTGTCAGCTATCTATACTTTAAGGTGACTGCCAAAACAGACTCGACGTAGCCTTCGAGCTGCGCACCAACACGGCCTCAGATGGGCCACATCTGGAGAAACACCGCAATGTCAGTTATTGGTCGCATTCACTCCTTTGAATCCTGTGGAACCGTAGACGGCCCAGGTATTCGCTTTATCACCTTTTTCCAGGGCTGCCTGATGCGCTGCCTGTATTGTCATAACCGCGACACCTGGGACACGCATGGCGGTAAAGAAGTTACCGTTGAAGATTTGATGAAGGAAGTGGTGACCTATCGCCACTTTATGAACGCTTCCGGCGGCGGCGTTACCGCATCCGGCGGTGAAGCAATCCTGCAAGCTGAGTTTGTTCGTGACTGGTTCCGCGCCTGTAAAAAAGAAGGCATTCATACCTGTCTGGATACCAACGGTTTTGTTCGTCGTTACGATCCGGTGATTGATGAACTGCTGGAAGTAACCGACCTGGTAATGCTCGATCTCAAACAGATGAACGACGAGATCCACCAAAATCTGGTTGGAGTTTCCAACCACCGCACGCTGGAGTTCGCTAAATATCTGGCGAACAAAAATGTGAAGGTGTGGATCCGCTACGTTGTTGTCCCAGGCTGGTCTGACGATGACGATTCGGCACATCGCCTCGGTGAATTTACCCGTGATATGGGTAACGTTGAGAAAATCGAACTTCTCCCCTACCACGAACTGGGCAAACACAAATGGGTGGCGATGGGTGAAGAATACAAACTCGATGGTGTTAAACCACCGAAGAAAGAGACCATGGAACGCGTGAAAGGCATTCTTGAGCAGTACGGTCATAAGGTAATGTTCTAATTTCCTCGTAAAGCGGCAACTTTATTGAGTTGCCGCTTTTTTATTCCGCGCTTCATTCTGCTACAGCGTTTTTAACACATCTTATAGTGCATCTACCATATCCCGTACCTGAGATAATAACGACTGATAATAGCTCGCGTGAAGTTCTTCCCCATCGAATACCGGTAATGCTGCCAACTTACTGATTTAGTGTATGATGGTGATTTTAAGGTGCTTGCGTGGCTTCCATTTCCATCA
>NZ_JBDYCV010000122.1:0-9929 GCF_040495915.1 Shigella sp. FJ200513
TTCTGCTCATTATTAGCTCCTTCTGATGCCATTCTATTTCAGGAAGGAGTGTCCGTTAAACTCAGGCTACCTCATAGAGATCCAATATTTAAGGGCACGGTTTTTGCAACCGTGTTCTTGTTTGGCCTTTCCTTATAGCCGGTCAGTGCATTCACTACCACAAGCAGATAATAACTTTATCTGTATTTCTTTATATGATGTGAGCATGTTCAGGAAAAAAGCCCTTTCCTGACGCAGAGTTGCTCACTCAAAACCTTTGATTACTGCGGATAAAGTCATCTACTATTGTTTAACACATTCACGCGCTGCATGTATGTTCAGAAAATGTGCACGCTAAGATAATTAAACAAAATTGTGGTTACAGAGGTATCAGTGAGTCACTGGGCTACATTCAAACAAACAGCAACAAATTTATGGGTGACCCTACGGCACGACATTCTCGCGCTGGCCGTCTTTTTAAATGGATTGCTTATTTTTAAAACAATCTATGGTATGTCGGTCAATTTGCTTGATATTTTCCATATCAAAGCATTTTCAGAGTTGGATCTCTCCTTGCTGGCAAACGCCCCACTATTTATGCTCGGCGTCTTTCTTGTCCTGAACTCCATTGGCTTACTGTTCCGGGCAAAGCTCGCATGGGCAATCAGTATCATTTTGTTGTTGATAGCGCTAATTTACACCCTGCATTTTTATCCCTGGCTGAAATTTAGTATTGGATTTTGCATTTTTACGCTGGTGTTTTTGCTGATACTGCGCAAAGACTTCTCCCACAGTAGCGCCGCAGCCGGGACAATTTTTGCATTTATTAGTTTCACGACATTACTGTTTTACTCAACCTACGGTGCGCTTTATTTAAGCGAAGGTTTTAATCCGCGAATAGAAAGTTTGATGACCGCGTTCTATTTTTCGATAGAAACCATGTCAACCGTCGGCTATGGAGATATTGTCCCTGTTTCTGAATCAGCACGATTGTTCACTATTTCGGTCATTATTTCCGGCATTACCGTTTTTGCCACATCTATGACCTCAATTTTTGGTCCGCTTATCCGCGGGGGATTCAACAAACTTTTAAAAGGAAACAATCATACAATGCATCGTAAAGATCATTTTATTGTTTGCGGACATTCGATTCTCGCCATCAATACGATCCTGCAACTGAATCAACGCGGACAAAACGTAACGGTTATCAGCAACTTGCCTGAAGATGATATCAAGCAACTTGAGCAACGCTTAGGCGATAACGCTGATGTTATCCCCGGTGACAGTAATGACAGTTCAGTATTAAAGAAAGCGGGAATCGATCGTTGCCGGGCCATTCTGGCGCTGAGTGATAACGATGCAGATAACGCGTTTGTTGTACTCTCGGCAAAAGATATGAGCAGTGATGTCAAAACAGTTCTCGCCGTCAGTGATAGCAAAAACCTGAATAAGATTAAGATGGTACATCCGGATATCATTCTCTCACCGCAACTGTTTGGCAGCGAAATTCTGGCGCGAGTTTTAAATGGTGAAGAGATTAATAATGATATGCTCGTTTCAATGTTGTTGAACTCAGGTCATGGTATTTTCAGCGATAACGATGAACAAGAAACGAAAGCTGACAGTAAAGAATCGGCGCAAAAATAGAGTTTAAAGACGGAAGAGTAAACTTATTGGGCACCGCAATGGTGCCCAGTACATTTAGATATTGTAGATCGCAAACAATAACGAGTTACGCTGTTTGTTTAGAATGCACTTCCTGATGCTGTGGATACGCATATTTCGGCGCGATTGCCCCTCAAGCCAACGCGATTTACGTCGGCTAGCCTGACGCTGCATGCGCCAGCGCCCCACTTCCGTTCTACTCCGCTTCATGTTAACTACTCTATGCAATAACAGAATGGTCATTATACCCCCGCCCCCGACGCTGACCAGTGCTTTTCCCGCGTTTTTATTTGCCAGATGAATCCATATGCGTAAACTCATAACAATGCGCTTTCAAAAGGATTTCTAATCTATGACAACCGTTTATACGTTGGTGAGTTGGTTGGCCATTCTGGGATACTGGTTGCTCATTGCAGGCGTAACTTTACGCATTCTAATGAAACGACGCGCAGTTCCCTCCGCGATGGCCTGGCTGTTGATTATTTACATTCTGCCGTTAGTCGGAATTATTGCCTATCTTGCCGTTGGCGAGCTCCATTTAGGCAAACGCCGCGCTGAGCGCGCCAGAGCGATGTGGCCTTCCACCGCAAAATGGCTTAACGACCTTAAAGCCTGTAAGCATATCTTCGCCGAAGAAAATAGCAGTGTCGCTGCGCCATTATTCAAGCTTTGCGAGCGTCGTCAGGGGATCGCTGGGGTCAAAGGGAATCAGCTACAGCTGATGACCGAGTCAGATGATGTGATGCAGGCGTTAATCCGCGACATCCAGCTCGCGCGCCATAATATTGAGATGGTGTTTTATATCTGGCAGCCCGGCGGCATGGCGGACCAGGTGGCTGAATCATTAATGGCGGCTGCACGGCGTGGTATTCATTGCCGATTGATGCTCGACTCCGCCGGGAGTGTGGCTTTTTTCCGCAGCCCGTGGCCCGAGCTAATGCGTAATGCCGGTATTGAAGTGGTCGAAGCCTTAAAGGTCAATCTGATGCGTGTGTTTTTACGCCGTATGGACCTGCGCCAACATCGCAAGATGATCATGATCGATAATTACATCGCGTACACCGGCAGCATGAATATGGTCGATCCTCGCTACTTCAAACAAGATGCGGGCGTAGGGCAATGGATTGATCTGATGGCGCGTATGGAAGGCCCCATCGCCACCGCGATGGGGATTATTTATTCCTGCGACTGGGAGATTGAAACCGGAAAACGTATTCTGCCGCCACCACCAGATGTCAATATTATGCCGTTTGAACAGGCCAGCGGTCACACCATTCACACAATTGCTTCTGGCCCCGGCTTTCCGGAAGATCTCATTCACCAGGCATTATTGACTGCGGCTTATTCGGCGCATGAATATTTGATCATGACCACGCCCTACTTTGTGCCAAGCGATGATTTACTTCATGCGATTTGCACGGCGGCGCAGCGCGGGGTGGATGTCAGTATTATCCTTCCGCGAAAAAATGACTCGATGCTGGTCGGCTGGGCCAGTCGCGCATTCTTTACGGAACTGCTTGCTGCTGGGGTTAAAATTTATCAGTTTGAAGGCGGGTTACTGCATACCAAGAGCGTGCTGGTCGATGGCGAACTAAGTCTGGTTGGCACCGTTAACCTTGATATGCGTAGTCTGTGGCTGAATTTCGAGATTACCTTGGCAATCGACGATAAAGGTTTTGGTGCAGACCTTGCCGCCGTTCAGGACGATTATATTTCGCGTTCACGTCTGCTCGATGCCCGTTTATGGCTAAAACGTCCATTATGGCAACGTGTCGCCGAGCGACTGTTTTACTTCTTCAGCCCGTTGCTGTAAAACGTCGCCAACAGAGGTTAAACAGGTAGTGACTATGGATATGGATCTAAACAATCGCCTGACTGAAGATGAAACGCTTGAGCAGGCCTACGATATTTTTCTCGAACTGGCTGCCGACAATCTCGATCCAGCTGATGTTCTGCTGTTCAATCTTCAGTTTGAAGAGCGCGGCGGCGCGGAGTTATTCGATCCGGCGGAAGACTGGCAGGAACATGTTGATTTCGATTTGAACCCGGACTTTTTTGCCGAAGTGGTGATTGGTCTGGCGGACAGTGAAGATGGTGAAATCAGCGATGTTTTCGCCCGCATTCTGTTATGCCGCGAAAAAGATCACAAACTTTGCCATATCATCTGGCGGGAATAAATAATCGCTTTTAGCGTGAAAAAGGGCTGACAACTGTCAGCCCTTATTGTTTTTAAAGCGGATCGACTTTCAGGCAAGAAACGGCGTGTCTGAAACTCCCCTCCAGAACAGGACGTGTTTTGGCGCACTCCGGACCGGCAATCGGGCAACGGGTACGGAAAACACAACCGGAAGGCGGGTTGATCGGCGACGGTAATTCCCCTTCCAGTAACTGGATGGTTTTGTTCTTCTCCAGATCCGGATCAGGTATGGGGACTGCCGACATCAATGCCCTGGTGTAAGGATGTAGTGGATTGTGGTAGACCTCATCATAGGTCCCCAGTTCTACTGCATGGCCGAGATACATCACCAACACACGATCGGAAATGTGTTTTACCACGGCCAGGTCATGAGCAATAAAAATTAATGACAATCCCATCTCACGTTGCAGCTGCTGGAGCAGGTTAACCACCTGCGCCTGAATTGACACGTCCAGCGCCGAAACCGGCTCATCGCAGATAATCAGCTTCGGTTCAAGAATAAGAGCACGAGCAATCCCGATACGCTGGCACTGCCCACCGGAGAACTCATGCGGATAGCGGTTAATCAGGTTAGGCAATAACCCGACTTTCAGCATCATCGCCTTCACGCGCTCGCGAACTTCCTGGCGTGACATTTTCGGATGATAAGTACGCAGTGGTTCAGCGATGATCTCGCCGATGGTCATACGCGGGTTTAGCGATGCCAACGGATCCTGGAAAATCATCTGAATATCACTGCGAACGGCACGCCATTCATCGGGCTTCATGCCCAGCAACTCTTTACCTAACCAGGCAA
Source organism: Shigella sp. FJ200513 (assembly GCF_040495915.1). Lineage (NCBI taxonomy): Bacteria > Pseudomonadati > Pseudomonadota > Gammaproteobacteria > Enterobacterales > Enterobacteriaceae > Shigella > Shigella sp. FJ200513. Next base: position 4,638 of record NZ_JBDYCV010000122.1, read on the forward strand.
CATGACCGTCGGTCGCCTTGACCAAACCGATGATGGCGCGAGCAAAGGTGGACTTACCGCATCCCGATTCCCCTACCACACCTAATGTTTCCCCTTCATACAGGCGAAGAGTGACACCATCGACGGCTTTGAGCGTTTTCGGCGGTTGCCAGAACCACTGTTTGCCATCTTTGATTTCAAAGTGCACTTTAAGATCGGCGATTTCAAGGAGGACTTTTCTTCCTTCAGTTACAGCATTCATAACAGTTCCTCCACCGGTTTAAAGCAAGCACGCAGACGGCCAGGCGTAAACTCTTCCAGCGGCGGTGCGCTACTACAAATTTCCATCGCATGTGGACAACGTGGCTGGAACGGGCAACCTTTCGGTAATCGCAGCAAGTTTGGCGGATTACCCGGGATGGTCAACATTGTTTCACCTTCCGCATCAAGACGCGGCACCGCGTTGAGCAAACCGATAGAATAAGGATGAACGGGTTGATAAAAGACATCGCGCGCATTGCCATATTCCATCGTGCGCCCGGCGTACATTACCAGCACTTTGTCACAGATCCCCGCCACCACGCCAAGATCGTGGGTGATCATAATGATGGCAGTATTAAATTCCCGCTTCAGTTCATTCAATAGCGTCATGATCTGCGCCTGTACGGTGACGTCCAGCGCTGTAGTGGGTTCATCCGCAATCAGCAACTTAGGTCGACATAGCAATGCCATCGCAATCATGACTCGCTGACGCATGCCGCCAGAAAATTCGTGCGGGTACATTTTCATGCGTTTACGTGCTTCCGGCATTTTTACCGCATCGAGCATCCGCACCGACTCTTCAAACGCCTCAGCTTTGCTCATGTTCTTATGCAGCATCAGCACTTCCATCAACTGCTCACCGACGCGCATATAGGGATTCAACGAAGTCATTGGGTCCTGAAAAATCATTGAGATTTGTTCAGCGCGCAGTTTATTGAGTTCACGCTCTGGCAAATTGAGGATTTCACGCCCATTGAAGGTTGCCGATCCGCCAATGCGTCCGTTGGCAGCCAACAGGCCCATCAACGCAAATGCAGTTTGCGATTTACCCGAACCAGACTCACCTACAATGCCCAGCGTTTCTCCGGCACGTAGGGAAAAATTTAAATCATTGACCGCCGTGACGTCGCCGTCCGGGGTACTAAAGGTGACACGCAAATCTTTCACGTTCAGCAGTGCGTCAGCCTGTTGTTGTGCGAGCGGCACAGTTGCAGTTTCAATTACGCTCATGGCTGCACTCCTTAACGATCTTTCGGGTCGAGGGCATCACGCAAGCCATCGCCGATAAAGTTGAAACAAAACAGTGTCACCACAAGGAATCCCGCTGGGAACAACAGTAACCATGGAGAGACTTCCATCGAGTTCGCGCCATCACTCAGCAATGCCCCCCAGCTGCTTAACGGCTCTTGCGTACCCAACCCCAGGAAGCTAAGGAAAGATTCAAAGAGGATCATGCTGGGCACCAGTAGCGATGCGTAGACCACCACCACACCGAGTACGTTCGGCACAATGTGGCGAATAACAATGCCCGGCGTCGATACACCGCCAACTTGTGCCGCCTCAATAAACTCTTTGCGCTTCAGACTCAGGGTTTGCCCACGCACAATACGAGCCATATCCAGCCAGGAAACCATGCCAATCGCCACGAAAATCAGCAGGATGTTTTGGCCGAAAAAGGTCACCAGCAAAATGACGAAGAACATGAATGGGAAGGAGTTGAGGATTTCCAGCAGACGCATCATTACCGAATCCACTTTACCGCCCAGATAACCGGAAAGCGAACCATAAAGTGTCCCCACGACCACTGCCACCAGTGCCGCAGCAACACCGACCATGAGTGAGATACGCCCGCCAATCGCAACGCGCACAAGCAGGTCGCGACCGGATGAGTCAGTACCAAAGTAGTGACCGGACTCCATATCCGGGGCGCTGGACATCATCGCCCAGTCAGTATCGTCATAGGCAAACTGGGAAAGCATCGGTGCCAGGATTACAAATAACGCGATCAGCACCAGCACTATCAGACTGGCAACCGCCGCACGGTTATGCATAAAACGTCGACGTGCGTCCTGCCACAAGCTGCGCCCTTCGACCTCCAGCTTTTCACTGAAATTTTCCAGCGTCTCGCTGTTTTTCTTACTTAACATCATCGCGAGCTCCAGTATCAGTAACGGATTTTCGGGTCGATAACCGCATATAGCACATCGACAATGGCATTAAACAAAATGGTTAACGCACCAACCAGGATGGTCAGGCTTAACACTAAGGAATAGTCACGGTTCAATGCGCCATTAACGAACAGTTGCCCAATCCCCGGCAAACCATAAATGGTTTCGATGACCATAGAACCGGTAATAATGCCGACAAATGCGGGGCCCATATAGGAGAGCACGGGTAACAGAGCAGGTTTTAATGCATGGCGTAAAATGATCCGCCGCATAGGTAACCCTTTCGCCCGGGCAGTACGAATAAAGTTGGAGTGTAATACTTCAATCATAGAGCCACGGGTAATACGCGCAATACTGGCGATATAGGCGAGTGACAACGCCACCATCGGCAATATCATGAATTTAAGCGCCCCACCATTCCAGCCACCGCCCGGCAGCCAATGCAAAATGATCGCAAATATCATGACTAATAATGGCGCAACCACAAAACTGGGGATAACAACCCCGGTCATTGCCAGCCCCATCACGGTATAGTCCCATTTGGTGTTTTGTTTTAATGCGGCAATAACGCCAGCACTAACACCCAGTATTACCGCAAGGAAAAATGCGGCGGCTCCCAGTTTGGCAGAAACGGGAAAACTGGATGCCACCAGGTCATTGACCGAATAATCTTTATATTTAAACGATGGACCGAAATCGCCATGCGCCAGTTGTTTCAGGTAGCTGAAATACTGTGTCATGATCGGATCATTAAGATGATATTTCGCTTCGATATTGGCCATCACTTCTGGCGGTAAAGTACGTTCGCCGGTAAAAGGGCTTCCCGGTGCGAGGCGCATCATAAAGAACGAAATAGTAATAAGAATAAATAGCGTCGGAATCGCTTCCAGACAACGACGTAGAATAAATTTTAACATTGCCCTACCTTCTGGCCTGTGCCTTCTGTAATGCGATAAAAATCAGACACCGTGGAGCAGGACACTCCTGCCCCACGTATTGCCATTAGTGCTTCACAATGTACATATTCCGGGTATAGGTATTATCCAGCGGATCTTTGCCGGTATAGCCACCAACCCACGGTTTCACCAGACGCGCATTCACGTAGTAATAAACAGGAACAATGGCCGAATCCTTATCCAGCTGTTGTTCTGCTTTAGTGTACAGAGCTGTGCGCTGCGCCTCGTCAGTCACTTTCAGCGTTTCCGCCATAATGCTGTCAAAGGCCGGGCTCTTATAATGCGCGGTATTCATCGAGCTGTTCGACAGCATGGTGTTCAGGAAGGAAGTTGGTTCGTTGTAGTCTGCACACCAGCCTGCACGGGCCACATCAAAAGTGCCCTGGTGACGGGTGTCGAGGAACGTTTTCCACTCCTGGTTAACCAGTTTGACGTTTACACCAATGTTTTTCTTCCACAATGAAGAGGCAGCAATCGCCAGCTTTTTATGCAGATCGGAGGTGTTATACCGCAGGTTGATGGTCAACGGTTTGTCTGCGGTATAACCCGCTTCAGCCAGCAGTTTTTTCGCTTCTTCGTTACGTTTTTCCTGGCTCCAGCCAAACCATTCTGGCTGAGTCAATTTTGCGCCATCAGTATACGGTGGAGTATAACCATAGGCGGGCATGTCGCCCTGCGCTTTCACTTTATTAACAATGATATCGCGGTCCATACCTAGTTTCAGTGCGGTACGCACACGCACATCGTTGAATGGCGGTTTCTGGTTGTTAATTTCGTAATAGTAAGTGCACAGGTATGGATCAACGTGAACTTCGTCCGGGATCTCTTTTTTCAGCTTCTGGAACAATTCGATCGGCATGTTGTTATACGTCATGTCGATTTCACCACTACGGTAGCGGTTGACATCGGTAACTTCAGAAGCAATAGGCAAATAGGTTACCTGGTTAATAACGGTTTTCGCGTTGTTCCAGTAGGTCGGGCTGCGTTCAAGAACGATTCGTTCGTTTACGACCCAATCTTTTAAGGTATAGGCACCGTTGGTGACGATATTACCAGGCTGGGTCCATTTTTCGCCGAATTTCTCGATAGCGGCTTTTGGCACCGGTGAAGTTGATGGGTGAACAAGTAATTTATAGAAGTACGGAACGGGTTCACTTAAGGTGACTTCTAATGTGTGATCATCAATAGCTTTCACGCCGAGATCGGTAATCGGTTTTTTCCCTTCAAGAATTTCATCAATACCGGCGATATGCCCATATTGCAGATAACTGGCATACGGAGAAGCAGTGTTCGGATCAACAGAACGTTGCCAGCTATACACAAAGTCTTGTGCTGTGACTGGCGTGCCATCAGACCATTTCGCATCTTTACGCAAATGGAAGGTCCAGACTTTCGCGTCTTTATTATCCCAGGATTCAGCGACGCCAGGTGCTGGATGACCGTCAAGATCGCTGACCAGTAAGCCTTCAAACAGGTCTCGGCTGATATTAGACTCCGGAACACCTTCAATTTTGTGCGGATCTAATGACTGAACTTCTGAACCATTGTTACGTACCAGTGTTTGTTTTTCCGCCAGTGTGACGCCTGCGGGTACATCAGCTGCCAGCGCGACATTCCCTGCCATTAGCGCAGCCAGAACGCCAGCTGCTACTAAACTTCTCTTGGTGATGTTGGTCATTGTTTTTTGGACTCCCTCATTATAATTACTGGTATTAACCAGCATGTGTAATCCCGGATTGGGACCCTGCACAAGCTCGGAGACTTTCTGCTGTCAGGTTACTTTATCGTTACGTATTACTATCACCGACTTTATTTATTCTGGTGATTCAGACGATCACCTTATGTCGATTCGTACTGTGTCTCCCCTGTCGAGACACATTATTCTTTCGCGACGCTCTTTAATTGTTAATTATTCTCATTACCAATAAAGAATCGTCTGGCGGTTGCCCGGAAAGTACCAAATGCGGTTCTTACTCGCCAATACATTTTGCAAAATTGTTAAGCGATTCTCTTTTATTGACCGTATCAGAATCTATAGCTTGCATCCATGCCTTAACAAACATCTTTCAATTCGGTAATGCTGCCAACTTACTGATTTAGTGTATGATGGTGATTTTAAGGTGCTTGCGTGGCTTCCATTTCCATCA